>JAGWBT010000183.1:0-2344 GCA_021295755.1 Candidatus Poribacteria bacterium | reverse complement strand
TCTTTTGGTTTCACCGTCTGATTCTATTGATATTGAGTTATCGCCTCTGATTCTGGAGACATTTTACCACCAAATATCACTGTTGTAAAGAAGCGAAGAATGAAACGCGTGGGTCCCATGCTCCATTTGTCTATTGCCAACCAATGAGCCTTAAATACCAGCCCCAAATTTCATTTCCCCAAAACAGATCCAGGGTTGCACCAATTACGAGAAAAGGACCGTAAGGTATTCGACTCCCGCCCCCACTTTTTTTTCCGAGCGCGACAAGGGACAATCCAATGATTGAGCCTGTAAAAGCGGAAGCCATGATTACAACCAACAAATGGGGCCACCCTCCCAGAAACAACCCAATGAGGATCATCAATTTGATGTCTCCACCGCCCATCGCTTTTTTGCGAAAAAGAAACGTTCCCACAACCGCAATTAATGCCATTGCGGCACCACCCGCTACTGCTCCGATGAGGTGATCAATCAGATAGTCCGGATCGTGACGGGTCAACGCAATGAGGAGAGTCACTGCCGTGCCAGTAATCAATCCGACAAGGATAATGGCATTCGGAATGATGTACCATCGCGCATCAATCCAAGTGATAGGTATCAATAAACTGATGAACAAGCAACTGTGCAAGAGCGCGAGCGTTGGTCCGAACCGATACAGCGAGAACAGAAACAGTATACCTGTCATCAGTTCAACTAGTGGGTAAACCCTTGATATTCTCGTTTCGCAGTGTCGGCAACGTCCTTTTAGGAAGAGGTAGCTCAGGACTGGGATGTTATCGTAGAAGCGAATTGGTGTCCGGCATTCGGGGCAAAAGGATCGGCGTGGGGAATGAATAGATAGTCCTTGGGGGAGGCGGTAGATGCACACATTCAAAAAACTGCCAATCGCCAATCCGAGCGCAAAGATGAGGAGGGACATCGCTATCATCGGTACTGCTCTCTTTCTGTGATTGCGATAGCCTAGCTATGGTCATCGCTTTCAACTCTAGGCGAATATTTCACACATCATCCGGACGCTTGATGTTAAATTTTTCCAGCTTTTTATAGAAGTTGCTGCGCTCGATTTTCAACTGTTCGGCGGTTCGCTTGATGTTCCAACTGTTTGTGTTAAGGGCGTTGCGGATGAGATCCGCTTCAGCATCGTCAACCATTTCTAGCAAGGATTTGTCTGCGTGAAAACGATTCTCTTGGGCAACAGCGACGGTGTTAGGTTGGGGGGCAGTCTTTGGAATTGGCAGAACATTCTCCACGTCAGTCGGTAGGATGACATCTTGATTGACCATGATGAGCAGGCGTTCAATAATATTCTTTAACTCTCGTATGTTGCCGGGCCAATGGTATAATTGCAGGAGTTGAATCGCGTGCGCTATCCTTGTGGAACCGCTCGACAAAATGTTTCACCAATACCGGCAGATCATCTGTACGATCACGGAGGGGAGGGACAGTAATCGGAACGACACTCAGACGATAGTAGAGATCTTGCCGAAACCTTCCTTCTTCAATTTCTCGCTCAAGGTTCTTATTCGTTGCAGCAATAATCCGAACATCCACGTGGATTGTTTGCGTTCCGCCGAGACGTTCTAGTTCACCGTATTCCAGCACACGCAACACTTTCGCCTGTGCTTTCAAACTCATATCGCCAATTTCATCGAGAAACAACGCACTACCGTCAGCAAGTTCAAATTTCCCCTGTCGCCGTACCGTTGCACCGGTGAAGGCGCCGCGTTCATGTCCGAACAGTTCGCTTTCGATCAGTTCCTCTGGCAATGCTGCACAGTTGAGCCGGATAAGCGGCTTTCGACTGCGTTGGCTCTGCTTATGGATCGCATTGGCGACTAATTCTTTGCCGGTGCCGTTTTCTCCTGCGATCAGGACACCCAGATCGCTTGACGCGACTTGGCTAACCTGCGATCGGAGGTGTTGCATCGCAACGCTCTCGCCGACCATTTCATCGCGAGTGCCTATCTGCTCTTTCAACAGACGTGAAAGTTCTAGAAAGGGTTCAATAGCGTATACGATTTCGTCAATACTGGAGGGTTTTGTCAGGTAACGTCTTGCCCCCAACTCCATCGTTTTGACCGCCGTTTCAATCTCTTGCTGCGCGGACATCATCACAACGTTCAACTGTGGTTTAATCTGCCGCAGACGGGCCAGGGTCTCAACGCCATCTATGCCGCCGGGCATCAGGATGTCCAGCAGTACCAAATCGACCGTTTTCGACGCACACAGCTGCAGCGCTTCCTCGCCACTCGAAGCTGTTAGCGTGTCGTAGCCTTCCACTTTTAACGCTTGCGCGAGCATCTTCAAAGCATTTTCTTCGTCATCAACAATGAGAATGGTAGCC
>JAGWBT010000182.1 GCA_021295755.1 Candidatus Poribacteria bacterium | reverse complement strand
TTCAAGATTAAACTTGCTAAAGCAATCTGTATACCAAGCATAAATGCTTAGGTCTTAGACCTAAAGGATTTCTTGATAATTTATAATGGAAACCAATCCAGAAACAACTGAACTGAAGAATATGGTTCAAAACCTCAGCGATCTGGTGGTGCAGGTGTCCAAAGATGTGGGACAGATGCGTGGTGAATTAACCCAGATTAACGAGCGTCTCGGTTCGTTAGAAGGACGGATGAGTGCGCTAGAAGGACGGATGAGTGAGATGGAAACACGAGTCGAACAACGGATGAGCGCGTTGGAAGCACGACTCGAAAGGCGAATCACGGATGTTTTCAAGTGGATGGTCGGTATGATGGTGCCGGTCTGGATCACTCTCCTCGTCCTCATTATCACTCAGTTTACCAAGGGATAGAAAGATGGAAACACAAGTTAAAATACCTGAAAGTGAAATACTCGATTCCCGGCAGCAAGGTTTTTCAAGACGTGATTTTCTCAAAATTGGAGTGAGCGGATTTTTAGGACTCATTGCGATGCAGCATCTGCAATCATTGGCGTGGACACCGGTAGAGAGCATTGCAGCGCGTGCCAAACATTGCATCGTCCTATTCATGAATGGCGGCGCAAGCCAATTGGATACCTTTGACCCGAAGCCGGACACGCTTAACGCCGGACCCTTTGCAGCGATCCCGACAAGCGCGGAAGGCATCCAGTTTTCCGAACATCTCCCCCAACTCGCGGAACAGGCGCACCACCTGTCGATCATTCGGTCAATGGTTTCGCGTGAGGGAAATCACGAACGGGCACGCTATCTGCTCCACACCGGCTACGCGCCAACTGGCTCTGTGAGGCATCCAACCTTCGGTTCTCTCGCCTCACACTATCTGGACGATGAAGGTTTTGAACTGCCCAACTGCGTCAACATAAATGCCCCCGCTTTTACGAGTGGGTTTCTCAGCGCTGAACATGATCCCTTTGTTGTCAGCGATCCGACGAAACCGATTGAGGATCTCAAATATCCCCCGCAGATGGACGCACGTCGTTTTGAGCAGCGGCTCCGGATGTTGACAGATTTGGAAAAAGATTTCCTCAAGAAGCATGCGAATCGGAGTACAGAGGCGCACCAAGCTATCTACAAGAAAGCGGACAAACTGATTAATTCCCCGCACGCAAAGGCATTTGACCTTTCAAATGAGCCATTAGCTGTGAGAGAAGCCTACGGTATGACTCAATTCGGAGATGGCTGCTTGATGGCACGGCGGTTGGTTGAGACTGGTGTAAAATTTGTCGAAGTCTCGCTCGACGGTTGGGATACCCATGACAATAACTTTGAGCGGACCAAAAATCTGCTCGAAACACTCGACCCTGCTTTTTCGATGCTTGTGAAAGACCTTGCCGATCGGGATTTGTTGGATGAAACCATCGTCCTGTGGCTCGGTGAGTTTGGGCGCACTCCTAAAATTAACGATAATGATGGACGAGACCATTTCCCCAACGGTTGGTCGGTTGTACTCGGGGGAGGTGGGATTCGCGGTGGACATGTGATTGGTGCGACCAGTGAAGATGGGATAGAGGTTGTGGATCGACCCGTTTCGGTTCCTGATTTGTTTGCATCGCTCTGCTATTCGCTCGGTATTGATACGGAGGATCAAAATTACTCCAGAGGCGGACGACCGATTCGGGTGGTGAACGACGGAAGCGTTATTGAGGAGTTGTTTGCTTAACTGATTAGTGTCTGGAAGTCTTGTGTAACAACCTAAGTTGCTGTAGACTCCCGTTACGCCTGATTTCTCCGACGACTCTACGCAACCTCTGGCGGTCCTGTATAGCCAATACTTTTCCAACCTGCCACATCGCCCCCTTTCAAGCGGTAGGGATGGGGGTAGATTTTGAGGGAACGATCCTCCAGCGGCACAGGAATCCGTCCATGTCCATGGTGGGCGGACTGTTTCAGGGCGATAGCGATTTCGAGGGCTTGACGATAATCGTGTCCACTGCACAAGGCATCTTCGCCGGTATTCATCGCCCGCATGAGTCGTTCAATGGCTGATGTAAATCCGTCTTTTCGAGGGCTATACAGAAATTCTGGCTGAACTGGCGTTGAAGCAGCATCTTGACCTTGGATAAGGATTGGCGTGGGAGAGGTAATCCACACCCGCCCATTCTCTCCGGTAACCGAAACAGGGCAGAACGCTTTCTGATCCGTTTGTGGTTTGACAATTTCGCAGACGATCCCACCGGATAATCCCAAGCGACCATAAGCAGGAGAATCTGTCTCCACCGCTTCAAATTCGACAGGAGGCATCCAGCCGGCTTGCGGTGGTAACGCCCATCCCTCCGCCCATTCTACTTCCATACCCGTGAGCAAGCGCATGATGGTCAGTTGAACACACCCGCCACCCGATACCTCTGTCGGCAACCCACCGGGAATAGCGGCACCAGTCAGTTGACCAATATTACCTGCACGGATCCAATCAGCGGTTTCCAGTAGATGAGGCGCGTCCCAATATCCAGTTCCGCAGCCGAAGGCAGTTCCCCGTTCCCGGCAGACACGTACCATCTCATCCGCCTGTGAAAGTTCCACGGCTATCGGCTTTTCGCACGAAACCGCCTTGACACCCGCTTCAGCGCAAGCTATTACCGTTTCAGGATTATGACCGACGGGTAGAATAATTGAGACGATGTCAGGCACCTCTTTGGCAAAGAGTTCGTCCACTGTATCAAAGACAGTTTCGACACCATAACGGTCAGCGAAGGCACCACGTCGGTCTCGGGCGCGGTCTACCAGTGCGACAATTTCGCAGTCGGGATGGTTGGCGTAAGCGCGTAGATAGAAACGCCCCCAGGTTCCTGCGCCCCCGACGACTGCAACTCTGTATTTTTTGGTTGGCAACACGAAACTCCTTTCGTATGTTAACGCAAATTGCTAGTTGATAAGCCAAGCGCCAAAGATCGACGCAATAGTCAGGAATCGAAATTCCCTCCTACAAAATACATACCGCAGAAGGCATACTTTCCAAATCGCGACTCTGACAGTTTATGCCTGATTCTATACGCATGTCGCCCCGCTGGGGCTAGGTTGGTTCATCAGCACAACAGCAGTAGATACGTTGCACTGCGGCGTAGTTTGCACAAGGGTTACGGCATACGGAGTATGCCTATACTCAAAACCGGTCGGGCCACCAGACGTGTGGATAGTCGAGTGGAAAGAGGATTTCCAGAATAGGAATAATGCCCCCAGTTACTGAAACATCGGCTTCAATGGCGAGATCTTCGATGCTTCGCCTGCCCATCATCAGTTGGATCAGCTTGTCCTGCGGTATCTCAAGATGGAAGGCGTTCGCCTTACTAGCGGTGTGTGCAACGCGCCCCCGATCAATTCCTAAACAATCCTGCCCCAGATCTGTCGAGATGAGGATTTTTCCACTCCATTGTGAGAGATGGGCAGAGCGGCGTAGGCGTTTTTCCAACTCACCGGTAATCGCTTTTAAGGTGCTGGATTGGTTGATAATCCGCATCATGCCCCCACGGTTCTTCGGGTTATGGATATTCGTCCGGCAGCCGTAGCGTCGGCAGAATATAGCGAATGGATGATCGGCGGGCATTGAGCATTCAATTTGTGCTGCTCCAATGCTTTTGGCGCGATCCCCAAGAAAGCGGACAATTGTCTCAAAAATCGTCCTGTTCTGGAATCCAATATCGCAAAGGATACACTTTTCTTCCGTATCATCACAGACGAAATAGCCGATTACTTCACTGGCTTCGTTCAGGACAATGAAAGGGTCGGCATCAATACCAAAGTTGCTCCCCATCTTGAATTCCTTCCAACGGGTTTCGTCCCTCAAAGGTGTCCCCGTGCGTTCCGCGTTGTTCGCTGCGTAGAGAGCCAATATTTCCGGCACGTCTCCTGCCTCAAATTTGCGGATTTGATATGTGGGAGCAGCTGCTTGTGCTGCGTCCGTGTCAAGTTCCATCCATGTCTCCGGTAGCACCGTTGCATAGCCAAATTTAGGATAGAAGTCCGGGATACCGAACAGCATGGCGACATCGAATCCGTTCTCTGTCATGAACGCCGTGGAGTCCTCCATGACGTGCCGAGAATATCCTTTGTTGCGATGCTCCTCATTCGTGCCGACACCGGCAATGCCGCCCAGCTTGAGCCGGGCTGTCCCGAATCGCATCTGGTATTCATGGCTCCAGAGGCGGCTTATATCCTGCTCGTCTTCGGTCGAAAGCGAGATTTTCCAAACATTATCAGTTCGTAATAAGCGGTCAATTTTCATCAAAATCCCTCAATTTTCCAGTTTCTACTTTCATACATCACGCATCACGCCCCATGCCACTGTTCTAGTGGATGCCGGCGGTCGGCGAGCGGCAATTCAACGCGGCGTCCACCTTCGCGGTGCGACTGATAGATCGCCATCATCATTTCAAACGCCCAACGTCCCTCCTCGCCACTACTTGGCGGCTGCGTATCCGTTTCGATGGCATGAACCAACCGTCGATACATGGTGACGACTGGCTCTTCAAGACCGACATCTGATAAATCCACCTGCTGCCAATCTGAAAACTGCGCCGGCGCACCTTCCATCGGACGCGGCAGATGCCACAGGTTGTCCCTCACGTTTGCCGACGCACGCACTGCCAACTGCCCCTCGGTTCCGAGAACATCCACGCCGTAGTTCTCGCTCATCGTTTTGGCGTAGTTGATAAAATGCGTTTCTCCCCAGATGCCGCCTCGGAAACCGTAGTGCGCTATTGCGCGTGTCCCCATCACCAATCCAGAGTCCCGATCTCGCGGAGACATCTCCTTCGCCT
>JAGWBT010000181.1 GCA_021295755.1 Candidatus Poribacteria bacterium | reverse complement strand
AGATCCATAGATCAATCACCGCTCGCAGCAAGTAGGTCGAGATTCATATCTCGACACAGCATGTCGATTTTTCAAAATCGACCTACAGGAGTCTGCAATCGTACCAAGTTGCTTTGAATCCCGATCTTATCGGGGTGCATCAGGTCAAAGCCTCTCAGAACGGAGATGGGCTCAATCCGTCAAAAGTCAACACAACATAACAACTCGGATTATTAAAATTTTGATAAAGGAGATAGAATCATGGGAAGTTTAGCAGATCAGGTCGCAATTGTCACAGGCGGTGCCCAAGGGATCGGCGGTGCAACTTCGAGACGGCTCGCTGAATCAGGTGCGAGAATCCTCATCGCCGATATGGATGTTGAAACAGCTCAGTCCAACGCCGAGCGGATTCGGAATGCAGGCGGCATAGCGGAAGTCCTCGAGACCGATGTCTCTCGCCGTGATGACATTGAGGCAATGGTTCGCAAAGCGGTTGAACTATGGGGGCGCCTCGACATCCTCGTCAACAACGCTTTCAATACCAAAGAGCCGGACGGCAGCGCAGTAGACCTGTCGGAAGAGGCTTGGGACTACGCAATGAACGTCCTAGTCAAGTCCATGTTTCTAGGTGCAAAGTACGCCGTACCAGAGATCGCAAAGTCGGGCAAAGGTAGTATCATCAATATCTCGTCCGTCCACGGTCTTTTGATGGCTCCGAAGAAATTGGTATATGAAGCGGGCAAATCCTCCGTTATCGGTGTCACCCGTCAGATGGCGATTGACTTCGGACCGATGGGGATCCGGGTCAACGCGATCTGCCCCGGTCATATCGTAACTGAGCGCATCGAAGAACATTGGAAGCAGAATCCGTCGCTGTTACGTTTCTTTGAGGCACAATATCCAGTTCGCCGTGTTGGACGCCCGATTGACATTGCTAACGCTATCAACTTCCTCTGTTCGGACGAAGCATCTTTTATCACAGGACACGCACTGCCGGTGGACGGTGGACTGACCATTCAACTTCAAGAGGACTTCGGCGTGAATCAGGCACGATTTTTTAAAGACCATCCAGATACCGATGTATCTTCTTATTGACCTCAGCTTTCTTTGCATAATTTCTGTTATTGTATTCGTTGGAATTTCGTTGTATAATACGCACAACTTTGCTAATAGGCATTCTGCCGTTTTTGCGTGAGGAGGCTGCCCTATCCGAATTGAACCTGTCACCGATTTCAATCTGAAGCATACGTTGGAGTGTGGGCAATCATTCCGCTGGCAGCCGATCAACGGCTGGTATTACGGCGTTGTCGAGGGCAGGCAGCTGAAGATACGTCAGGAAAATCAGACGCTGGTTGTGGAAAGTTCGGCTGATGAAGCAGCAGATCGATTGGAAGTCTTCCTCCGCCACTACTTGGACCTAAATCGGGATCTATCGGCGATCTTAGACGCTGTCGACATTGATCCGTTCATCCACCGCTCGATTGAAACGTTCCGGGGGATGCGAATTTTGAACCAAGAGGTGTGGGAGTGTCTCGCATCGTTTATCTTGTCTCAGAATAATAACGTGCCCCGGATTAAGGGGATTATCCGCACAATCTCCACGCGATTTGGCGAAAAAATTGCGCTTGATGACTTGGTTGATTACTCTTTCCCAACACCCCAAGCCCTCGCCGAAGCCGGCGTTGAGACGTTGTACGATTGCGGACTGGGATATCGCGCCCCGTATCTGTGGACGGTTTCATCGACTATCGCAGCAGGAGAATTCGATCCCGAGCTTCTGACAAGTATGCCTTATGTCGACGCGAAACAAGAGTTGATGGAGTTCAAAGGAATCGGTGAGAAAGTCGCCGACTGCATCTGCCTATTTTCGTTAGGGCATGGTCAAGCCCTGCCCATCGATGTGTGGGTGAAACGGATTATAGAGCAGCTCTATCTTAAACGGAAAGCCTCAATTCGTGAGATACGTCAGTTTGCCGAAGACTATTTTGGGGAGCATCTCGGTTACGCCCAGCAGTACCTGTTCCATTATGCCCGGACAGTTGGACTTGAAAATCTGCTAGAGAGCGAAAGATAGCAAGACAATTCTGACTCCCTTAGCAGTACGCTATCCAAAACCATTAATCAAACAGAAAACAGGAGGTTTACATGCTTGAAGATTTGCGTGAAAATGTGCTTACATTGCTGGAAGAACGTGTTGAACGTGCCATTGATACTATCAGCCGTCTCAGGGAAGAGAAATTAGCCCTTGAAGCTGAAAATAATCAACTCCGGAATGAGTTGGACCAACGGGATGTACAGATTCAAAACCTCGAACAACGGAACGCTGAACTAAACCATTTTGAAGCGGAAATTACAGTGATCCGGAATGAGCGTGAACAGGAACGCCTTGAAGTAGATAAAGAGAAAGCGGAAGTCCGCGAACGCCTTGAAGGGCTCATGACAATGCTCAGCAATGCTGAGAGTCGGTCAGAAGGGCAGGAAGAAGCGCAGTCTAGCCCCCTCGACTATACACCTGAAACAGTTGATAATGAGACAGAACAACAAGACGAAGAAACGGAACAGCCAAGCGATTCCGATGAGACGCTGTTTATACCTACAACACTGCTCGAACCGCAGGAAGCAAAACAGTCAAGCGATCCCGATGACACATCCGATCAAACAGACGCTGAAGCGACTGAAGGGGCAGCTGAGAACACAGATGATGAGACGGAATTCGCTTAACGCTCACCTGCCAACGAACCGTCTAAAAGACGCAATTGACAACGTGCCGCGAGCCATCCGTTAGGAATACTAGGCATGACCTCTTCGACGCTTTTGCGCGGTAGTCGAGTCCGGCTCACAGCGTTAACGCAAAGCGACCTCCCAACCATTGTCCAATGGCATCAGAACCCCGACTTTTTGCGACTATTTGACGCGCTCCCCGCTTCTCCTAAAACTGAGGCAGCGTTGACTCAATGGCTAGACGATACGCATAAATCAACCGATACTTTTCTTTTTGCCATTCGCGCCCTTAGTAACGATGAACTGATTGGCTATGTTGAACTCGACGGAATCCTGTGGACGCATCGGGTGAGCGGCGTAAGTATCGCCATTGGGGAAGCAAAACACCGGGGAAAAGGCTACGGATACGAAGCTATGCAACTTCTGCTCCAATTTGCCTTTGACGAACTCAATTTGCATCGCGTACAACTCACGGTGTTTAGCTACAACGAACGCGCTATCGCGCTGTATGAAAAATTGGGCTTTCAGCGTGAAGGTGTGCATCGGGAACACCTACAGCGGGATGGGAGACGCTATGATATGTATCTGTACGGTCTCCTCCGCTCGGAATGGGAAAAAGGTTTGAAATTACAGTAGATACTCGACAAATCTTAAAAGACCAAAATGAGGGATGCACAATGGCTCAACGAATCGCACTTTTTAATCACAAGGGTGGCGTGAGCAAGACAACAACGACATTTAACCTGGGCTGGATGTTAGCCTCAAAAGGGAAGAGGGTTATTCTGGTGGATGCCGATCCCCAATGCAACTTAACAGGAATCGTGCTTGGATTCAAGTGATGGCGATAGAATCTTTAGCAACAGTGTTACCGAACTGGTACGCATGGGCTGAGAAAGCCTATACCTTACCAATCCTTCAGACTGCGGCTTATCCATTCCCAAAAGTCACTCCAAAATCCTAGGCGTAATCATTCAAAATTATCGCCCACGAGGTGGTGCACCCACTGTCGGCTTTCAAAAATGGATAGATGAGATCAACACCACTGTCTCCTCAAAACTGGTTTCCGAATTACACAAAATTGGAATGATGTTACCGGATCAGGTCTATAAGGGGGAAAGTGTGGAGGCAGACTTCTGCTTGGCAACTATCCCCGACTTCAATACGCTGATTGCCAAATCGCAAGACCACCAAACCCCTGTTTTTGCGCTGACCCCTGAACAGATTGGTCAGGCCGGTAGAGTCGAGGAAATTACACTCAAATCAAGGGATAGTTTTCAGCAGATTTTTTCAGAACTTGCGGATAAAATTATCGGGCTAACAACTTATGCAAGTAGCGATTGATCAATTTCGAGTCAATATTGCTCGTGTCCGCAATCTTGGGGTTATCCATAACACCTTAAACACTCAAACTACCGCGGTAATAGATCTCTCTGATTTATCGAACAGATTGCTGAAACAACACATGATCTATTAACAACCTAAAAAGGAAAAAGACTATGCCATTACAAACTGTTGGACTTCTAAGTCCCGGCGATATGGGACATATTGTTGGTAACGTCCTTGTGACACACGGCTTGCGCGTGATTACCTGCCTGCACGGGAGAAGTGAACGGACCCGAGCCCTCGCAGAAAAAGGGAAAATTGAAGATGTGCCGACGTATGAAGCCCTCGTGAATGAAGCAGAGATGATCCTGTCGATCATGGTGCCGGCGGAAGCCAAGGGAGCCTCCCAAGCGGTTGCGGACGTACTTGCTGAAACAGACACAGATCTCACCTACGTCGATTGTAACGCAATCGCCCCACAGACCACGCGCCAACTCGATGCAATCATAACCGAAGCCGGCGGTCGTTTTGTCGATGCGTCAATTATCGGTCCGCCGCCCAGAAAGCCGGGGGCAACCCGCTTCTACGCTTCAGGTGTCCATGTCGGTGATTTTGAAGTGTTGACACAGTTTGGGCTTGATGTCCGTCCACTCGGCGATCAGATTGGGTTGGCTTCGGCAATTAAGATGTGTTACGCCTCGCTAACCAAAGGGCTGACCGCACTGTGCACAGAACTGCTGACAGCCGCAGAACTGCTGGGGGTGTCCGACGCTCTCAAAGCGGAGTTTCAGATGAGTCAATCGGCGCTGTATCAACGCATGGAGGGCGGATTGCCGGGGATGCCGCCGAAGTCCAGACGTTGGATCGGTGAGATGGAGGAGATCTCGGCGACGTTCGGTCATGTCGGC
>JAGWBT010000180.1 GCA_021295755.1 Candidatus Poribacteria bacterium | reverse complement strand
TCCTTGTTGATAGCGCAATTCTAATTCTTAAAGGAACGGGGGAGAATCCCAATCCTTTAGGTTTGGGAGTATGTCAAACCTTGGTTGCTAATAAGCTCGCCAGCGGTTCATGGGAAATAGAAGAGATTGCTGGTAGCACAGCACCCTCAACAACAAATACCGCACCGACATTCACTTAGGGGGTAAGCACCACCCGCACAATCGCTGAGAACACCGCAGCCAATACAAACATCGGCACTCCCGTCGCAGCAACGGACGCGGACAACGACACCTTGACTTACACGATCGGTGGCACCGATGCCGCATCGTTTGGTATTAATAGCAGTACCGGACAGTTGCAAACCAAGGCTGCGCTCGACTATGAAACCAAAACTGCTTATACGGTAATAATTACCGTCTCCGATACCGTGGGCGCAGGCGCAATCGCAGGTTACGATCAGGGATTCACCGCAGAAATTCCTGTCACTGCGATACAAAAATCAAATGCCACGGTGAGTATTTCGCCCGTGTTGGTCGTATCCTCTGACATCGGAGAGGAGTTGACATTCAGCCTCAATATCACAGGTGGAGAAAACGTCATAGGCTATCAAGTGACGGTGTCGTTTGATGACTTTGCCCTCGAGCATATGAAGAGTACCAACGGCGACTATCTACAAGCGGACGTATTTTTTGCGGACCCGATTATCACTTACGACTGGCTAGGCGATACGTCCCTTGGGGAACCAATATTCTCTGTGAAGGTAATACTTGCCGCAAACACACTCGCCGAGGCGAGTAATGGTGACGGAACACTTGCCACCCTCACGTTCAAGGTTGATGACTTTAAGCCATCCACGTTGACCTTATCCCAAGTCTACCTTGTCGATTCAGATGGAACGCGTTGGGAAGCCACTACCCAGAACCGGCAGAAGAAACTGTGGGGGATATCAACCGCGATGGCGTGGTGGATATCCTAGATTTGACAATCGTTGGCGCGCGTTTCGGTCAAAGGGGGCAAAACAGTGCAGATCTCAACGGAGATGGTCTTGTCGATATCGTTGACCTCGTCCTTGTTGCCAGCGAGTTTGGCGGGGACGCAGCTGCACCCTCCCTATATCCGCAGGCATTGGAATTGCTCACCGCCGCAGACCTGCGTCAGTGGCTCAACCAAGCACAGCAGTTGGCGCTGACAGATTCTGCCCATCTGAACGGCATCGCGGTGCTGGAACAACTCCACGCAGCGTTAATCCCGCAGGAGACTGTCCTACTGCCCAACTATCCCAATCCGTTCAACCCAGAGACGTGGATACCCTATCGGTTGGCGGAGGACGCTTCCGTGGCGTTGACCATCTATGACCAAAGCGGTCAGATTGTCCGTACACTTGATGTTGGGCATCAAGCTGCAGCATCCTATGAGACCCGATCGAAAGCCATCTACTGGGATGGTCGGAACGAAATCGGTGAGCAGGTAGGGAGCGGTGTGTATTTCTATCATCTATCCGCCGGAGACTATTCCGCCACGCGGAAAATGCTCATCTTGAAGTAGGAAAGGAGTTAATATTCTTGAAAGAGCCATCTGTAGGCGGGGCAGCCTGCCCGCCGCCCTATCTGGACATCGGTTTAATAAGACAGAAAGGAAGATAGGCGTTTGTTGTCTGTTTTCCTTTCATATCTCGATCAAAAATCTAAAGCTTATTCTAACTTAAAAGGAGAAAAAATGTTTGGACAAGCAATCCCCCGTTCGTTTTCGTGGGTAGTTACCCTTTATGCAGTGCTTATTATCGGAATTATTGGCTGTGGTGGTGATGATGACGATAATGATTGGGTTGGTACATGGAGCATCGAAACCATTGATGGTCAGAGTTTAGACCAAACTTTTGCGGAAGATTTTGGAGAAGAAAGCATAAATCCTTCTATTGTTACTAACAACTGGACATTTGATAGTGATGAAACAATGGAAGGGGAATTCGCTGTAAAGCTTGAAGCGAAAGAGGGAGGCACCGAATTTTCAGTACAGAGTTCAGTTAAAATAATGGGTACTTACTCTCTATCTGGCTCCAACTATACACTCACAATCACAACGGAAGGAGAAGCATCTACTTTTTTTGGAGGTGCAGACGAAGACACCGGCACATGGTCTAGAGAAGGGAATACTCTCACACTAAACAGCGATGATGGTTCGACCATTGTCTTCAAAAAGCAATAAAACCTAATCGGGTTAACACCTTTACTTGAAGTTTGAATTGAGGGTGGATAGACCGTTCTTTAGGCTGCCGCGCCAAGATTCATTTCCAATTACATTTGGGGTTTCCTTTTCTCGGAATTACGTTCCCGGTGGTTGCTTGTTCTGATTTTAAAGTTAGCTTGAATCGTCGAATTAGGGGATACATATCTTCTGCCATCTTTTCTGAGAAACCGAGTTTTTTAGAAAAACTCGGTTTCTGATTGTGATCAAAAAAAATCATTTGGAGATCTAAATGAAATTCGACCCACTCTGGATACAAATCTTTGGCGCAACCTTATCAATCCTGTTATTTACCTCCCTTTTCTTCGTTGGTTGCGGTGCCTCTGAAGAGGACAACAGCCAGCCATCCATTGAAACAATAACTGGAAATGCAGTGGGAAAGGCAACGATCACTGTTTCTGCCACAGACAACAGTGGACAGGACAGCGCGACAGCAGTCCCAGTAACATGGGAGCTGGACTGTCAGAAATGTTCCCTAATGACTGCCTCTACATTTGACAACAATCATGTGAGTATGAAGGCAGTAGGAACAATTTATTCAATTCGCATGGCAACCTGAGCAGGTGCACCACTATCTCCTTTACTTGAAATGTCCAGAGAAAACAAAAGTGTCTCGCGAAGGCAGGCATACAATCAGAGAAGAAAAACCGAAAACTATAGTGGACCTTAGAATTAATGGGACACTCCAAACCGGTGTGGTTAGGAAAACGAAACTACCATTCTATCGTTTGGTAGGTGCTGTTTCTAACCGCACCTACCGGTGGGTGAAAGTGTTTATTTATTTTTAGAATTCACTATAAATAGTCGTAGCCAAGTACTAAAAAGCGTTGACTTACAGCCCGATTTTGTAGTATTCTGGCCGCCATGAACGTCGTCGGGCAATTCATCGTCGGTTTCTCAAGATATGTCATGAATGGCACGATAGCTCATTTTAACCGTAAAGGTGTTGATCTGTTTTACCTTAAATAAGGACAGAGGGAGACTAAAAATGGCAGAAATTGTTGTAAACCCGAGGATACTCGGAGGAAAACCAATCATCAAAGGAACTCGCATATCCGTGGAGTTCATCCTTGACTTGCTTGCTTCCGATGTGAGTGAAGAAGATATTCTCAAAGACTATCCACATTTAACCAAAGAGGAGATTCACGCTTGCCTCAGATATGCGGCTCGTTGCTACAAGAATGAGGTATACCTAGAGCTGGAGCCAGTCCCATGAAATTTCACCAGCTACGAGTCCTCACCGACGAGAATGTCTCTCCAAAGGTTGTGGCTTTTCTCAGAAATCACGGTCTTGACGTGTTGGACACGAAGGAACAAAAATGGCATGGCAAAAGTGATGACGAGTTGCTTGAAATTGCGTATCATGACAATCGCTAGGTGTTGACTCATGATGCGGATTTTGGGACGTTAGCTATTCATGAAAATCAGCCTTATCTTGGTATCATTTTTCTGCGGATTAGGAACCTGAAGTCTTACTTATGGGGTCATTTGATATACCCTACAAGTAACGAAAGATTGATAAAAAGAAAAACAGGTGTTTGTTGCCTGTTCTTCCACTGCACTTTTCTCAAAAATGTAAAGTTTATTCTAACCTGAAAGGAGAACAGATAAAAATGTATGGACAAGTAATCCCCCGTTCATTTTTGTGGTTAGTTAGCTTGTGTGCAGTTCTCATTATCGGAATCATCGGTTGTAATGAAGGTGGAGGTGGAGGTGGAGGGAGTTTTGGTTATGAAGAAGATGATAATGACTGGGTCGGCACATGGGCACTCGAAACCGTTGATGGTCAGAATTGGGCACAGTTTCTTGGGGAAGATGGAGCAAATATCTCCATCATTACCAACGACTGGACATTTTATAACGATGGAACGTTGGAAGCAGATGTCGTCTTTGAACTTGAACCCAAAGGCGATAAAGTAATAACGATTTCAAATAGAGCAAGGGGCACTTACACCCTAACTGACTCCATCTACGAACTCAAATTTGAAGGAACTGATTTTTTCAAAGATTCAACCGGTACATGGTCTAGCACATGGAGTGCTCTCACACTAAACAGCGATGATGGTACAACCATCGTCTTCGGAAAGCAATAAAACCGCATCGGATTGACACTTCTGGCAGGTAAATAACCCGAGTAGCTACTTCCGACTTGATAAGAAAGGATTGAAGGAGCATGAAAAGGATTTGGAGTTATCTGTTAGGTTTTGCTTTGCTCGTTTTACCTGTTGCCCCCGCTGTTGCACAAGCTGATACCCCTGCCGTCTGTCTGCTTGGAGACCATCCCGGCATCCCCGAATCTGATGTACAGACCGCGGCACTGTTGGTCTGTGATGCGCTGCGCAAGCAGGGTATATCGGTCAGCGATCCCGTTTACGAGGCACCCGCCTCAGCGAATGCCTATCACGTTGTTTTGCGCCGTCTAGGTGAGAAGATTATCGTGCGCTTGAGTCACGAAAACCCCGTCGGAACGATTATCACTGAGCAGCAGATGACCTTGGCAAATATCGAGGAGATGATCCCAGCAGCACCGAGACTGGTTGATGCACTTGTCCACGACAAACCGATTGATGCCACGGTTGATATGGAGAGCGTTACCGAACAGGAGGCTCGCGAACTCCGCAAGATATCGGGGGAGTCCCTTTGGAATATAGGAATTTTCGGCACCTTCATCCCCGGTACGGATATAACCGCCGAAGCAGGCTATGGATTCGGTTGGTCGTATGAGACACCCTCCTATGCTGTGGGGAGTGAGTTTCGGGTTAGTGGACGCAACGTGTTTGACGAAACCGCAACAACTGAGATTCAGGATAGTAAAGGTGACAGTTTTTCCTTCTTCGCTTGGTCAATCGGTGGACGCTACTTCTTCAACAAACGAAATATCTCGCCCTATGTGGGCGGTGGACTCGCCATAGTCGCAGTCAGCTACGACACACAAGCAACAAGCAACGTAAAGTACAAAAAGTACTGGATCGGTGATGAGTGGGAGTCTAGGTCCTACGACTATACTGATTCCGCAGACGATACCGGTTTGGGCATCTACGGTGTCGTCGGAATAGAGGTGCTGCGCCTTACTCAGAGCCGCTTGAACATTGAATTACGACTGGATAGACCGTTCTTTACGTTAGACAATGGAGATATAATGCCGATAACATTTGGTGTCTCCTTTTCTCGGAATTATAATCCCGGCTGTTGCTTGTTCTGATTTTAGCGTCGGTTTGAATTGACGAATTAAGGACAAATGCCTTCTACCTTCTGATTAAGGAAACAAATGAAAACAGAAAAATCAATCGACAGCGTCACACTCACCATCATCAATAACTACCTTGTCAACACCTGTCGCGAGATGGGATTGGCAATGATGAAGACTTCATACTCCTCCATCTTTAACGAAGGGCTGGATTTCTCCTGTGTTATCTTCGATCGTGACGGCGAGATGGTGGGTTATGCAGAGTTTTGTCCCGCCCAGATCGGTGCGATCCTCTACACCATGCAGTGGACGATCGCCGAAATCGGTATAGAGAACCACAATGATCCCTACCGCGGCGGCTGCCACATGCCGGAACATACAGTGATCCAAGCGGTCTACCACGATGGCGAATTATACGGGTTCATCGGCAACATCGCCCACGTCACGGAGATTGGTGGGAAAGCGGTCGGCGGTTTTGCGGCAGATGCCAAAGAGGTGTACCAAGAAGGGCTCCGATTGCCGCCGGTCAAGATTATTCGAGAAGGTGAGCCCGTTGAGGACATCTGGAAAATTATCCTCGAAAACCACCGGACACCGCGCACCTCTTGGGGCGATTTCCACGCGATGCTCGGATCCCTCAACGTAGCGGAACGGCGACTCCATCAACTGCTTGACCGCTACGGGTTCGATGAAATTCTCACCGCAGGGAAGCAGCTCATGGACTACTCGGAGACACGGATGCGGGCAGAAATCCGAGACATCCCCAACGGCGAGTACCAATTCGATGACTGGATCGAAAATGATGGAGTCGTTCCTGACAAGCAATATCGAATCAACTGTACAGTCATTGTGGAAGATGAAAACATCCTCTTTGATTACACCGGCTCAAGCCCCCAAGCGCGTGGTCCCTGTAACTGCACGTACGGTGTGACGGCGTCTGCGACTTTTAATGCAATGCTCAACATTACCGACCAGACCATCCCTCGTAATTCAGGCTGCGCCGGGCTCCGTAGTAAATGTGTAACACCCAGGTCCCAGTGGCGGCGGCAATTCCGAGATCCACGAGCGGATCGTCGATGTCCTGTTCGGCTGCCTATCAGGTGCTGTGCCGGAGCGCGTCGCTGCAGCGACCGGTGCCAGTTCATGCAATTTCCTTTTCGGAGGGATACACCCAAATACAGGTCAGTATTACGCAAACTACCACATCGACGGCTGCGGCTGGGGTGGCAAGGCAACCGGCGACGGCAATCACACACAGTGCCCAATCAACGGAAATTGCCGGAATACCCCGGTCGAAGTCTTCGAGACACGCTATCCTTGGCTGACGAAAAGGTATCGCATCGTCGAAGATTCGGGCGGGCACGGTCAGCAGCGCGGAGGGTGTGGCAGCGAAAGGGTTATCGAAGCACTTGCACCGGAAATTACCGTTTCGAGCTTTATGGACAGGCATGAGACAGGGGCGTGGGGACTAT
>JAGWBT010000179.1:7060-12115 GCA_021295755.1 Candidatus Poribacteria bacterium | reverse complement strand
TGCACGCTGCTTCACACCGGCATCGGTAGTGTCAACGCAGCGCACGCACTGACCTGTCAACTTGAGGGACAACTGCCGGACTTGGTCATCCAATTTGGAATCGGCGGTGCTTATGTGCCCACAGGTTTGCCAATCCGATCCGTTGTGCTGGCGACAGAGGAGGTTTACGGCGATGTTGGCGTGGTAACGCCTGAAGGTTGGAAGCCAGCGAACGAGATTGGCATCCCCTTGGTGCACGGCGACCCGCCTCACTTCAATCGTTTCCCACTGGATTCGCAACTGGTTTCAACCGCTGCTGAAATTTGTGGGGCGAGGTGCGGCACGTTTGTAACTGTTTCGCAGTGCAGCGGTGTGCGGGAGATTGGGGATACCCTCCACGCTCGCTTCGATGCGCTGTGTGAAAGTATGGAAGGTGCTGCCGCCGCCCATATCTGCACGCTATACAATGTGCCATTTCTGGAGGTACGCGGCATCAGCAATCTGGTAGAAGATCGCCAGCCAGCCCGGTGGGACATTCCGGGTGCAGCAGACGTCGCACAATCCGCTCTCATGCAAATCATAAGCAATATGCCCCGGAATTTTTAATCGGGGTTCGTTTTTTCTAAAATAACCGAAGTTGCCACCCATTGAAAATTGGGGTGTTTAGTGGGTTAAAATACGAGTAACGTAACACGCCAAAGCCCCAGAGGGGCGACATGTATATAGAAAAATTGAATCCCCTCATCCCTAAGCCCCAGAGGGGCGACATGTGGCAACTTGAGTTAAAATAGATCGCTCATGTTAAGAAATCGTGCAACAGAAACCGAGTTTTTTTCGGCAAAACTCGGTTTCTCTTCGTGCTTTGCACTTTCTTTTTATGTAAGTTCCGTGGGTCGGGCACTAATGAACTAATGAACAAACTGTTTTCACGTTTCACGCATTTTGGACTTTGCACTTTCTTTTTGCATGAGCCAAATAGATTATTCCCACAGTTAAACGATATATGACAAAAGTTAGAATCAAATCCCGATCCGAAATCGAAGCGATGCGGCGGAGCGGTAAAGCTGCATCAACCATATTGCAGCGAATTGGGGAAGCAGTTAAACCCGGCGTTTCGACCTACGAATTGGATCAAATCTCGCGTCAAACCATCAAAGAGTTGGGTGGAATCTCATCATTCCTTGGCTATCAGTTCCCGGGACATGACCCCTATCCGGCGACAATCTGTGTGTCGCTCAATGAGCAGATTGTGCACGGCATTCCAAGCAAAGATATTCTGCTGAATGAGGGAGACATCGTTGGAATTGACACGGCAATCTTTCTGGAGGGCTATCACGGTGATAACGCTTTCACCTTTCCTGTTGGGAAGATTGCCCCGGAAGCCCAAAAGCTGCTTGATGTCACAAGAGCGTCCCTCTATCGTGCCATTGAGGCTGCAAAGGTCGGCAACCGATTGGGTGATGTCTGCTTTGCACTGCAAGATGGCGCTGAAGCCCACGGATTCGCTGTGGTTCGGGATTTCTCTGGGCACGGAATTGGTCGGCAACTGCACGAGGAACCCCAAGTCCCCACTTACGGGGAGGCGGGTAGGGGTGTACGACTGATGCCCGGTATGACACTCGCCATTGAGGCGATGGTCAACATGGGTAATTCCGAAGCGCGCATACTTGACGATGGCTGGACCGCTGTCACCACAGATCACAGTCTCTCCGCGCTTTTCGAGCATACCGTTGTTATCCTTTCTGACGGGCCGGAGATTCTGACCGATAACAGCAAACTGTGGGGCGAATAAGAGTAACAAAGAGGAGATTTCAAACGATGACAATTGCTAACGTCCATGCGCGAGAAATTCTGGACTCGCGTGGGAAC
This sequence comes from Candidatus Poribacteria bacterium, assembly GCA_021295755.1. Lineage (NCBI taxonomy): Bacteria > Candidatus Poribacteria > Candidatus Poribacteria bacterium. The sequence continues at coordinate 10,267 of JAGWBT010000179.1, read as the reverse complement.
CCGACTGTAGAGGTCGACGTGGAATTAGAGTACGGCATTTTAGGCAGAGCCGCCGTTCCCTCTGGGGCATCGACAGGCGAACATGAAGCCGTTGAGCTTCGAGATGCTGATGCCATGCGGTATCTGGGAAAGGGGGTACGGAAAGCGGTCGAAAATGTCAACACGGTTATCGCCGATGCACTCAAGGGAGCCGATCCGTTCGCGCAGGAAGCGATAGATCAAACGATGCTCACGCTCGATGGCACACCGAATAAAGGGAATCTCGGTGCAAACGCAATTCTGGGAGTTTCACTCGCAGTCGCCAAAGCCGCTGCCGTAGAAGCCGGACTCCCACTCTACCGATACATCGGTGGCGCAAACGCAAAGGAACTGCCGTTGCCGATGATGAATGTCTTAAATGGTGGTTCACACGCGGACAATAACGTAGACCTCCAAGAATTCATGATTATGCCGGTGGGGGCGAATACCTTTGGGGAAGCCTTGCGCATGGGAACGGAAATATTCCACAATCTCAGAGCCGTGCTACAGGATCGAAATTATAACACCGCTGTCGGTGATGAGGGTGGCTTTGCCCCAGATTTACGATCGAACGAGGAAGCCTTGCAGGTGCTTATCGAAGGAATTGAACGGGCGAAATACACCCCGGGCGATGAGGTGTTATTGGCACTCGATCCCGCCTCCAGTGAGTTCTACAAAGATGGAATTTATCGACTCGAAGCGGAAGAGAAACCGGATAAATCCCCTGAAGAGATGGTTGACTTCTACGCCAAGTTGGTTGACAAATATCCAATTATCTCGATCGAGGATGGCATGGCGGAGGACGATTGGGAGGGCTGGAAGTTGCTCACAGAAGCCATCGGTGAGAAGGTGCAGCTTGTTGGAGATGATCTTTTCGTTACAAACACCAGTCGGTTGCAGCAGGGAATTGACGGTGGGATTGGCAATTCCATTCTTATCAAGGTTAACCAAATTGGGACGCTGACCGAAACGCTTGATGCTATCGAACTTGCCAAGCGATTTAACTACACAGCGGTCGTCTCGCACAGATCCGGTGAGACGGAAGACACAACGATTGCGGACATTGTTGTCGGCGTAAACGCAGGACAGATCAAAACCGGCTCGCTTTGTCGCACCGATCGGATCTGCAAGTATAACCAATTGCTACGGATTGAAGAACAGCTCGGCAGCCGCGCCCAGTTTAACGGGAAAAAGGTATTCTATAATCTCCAAAATGGTCGGTGAATATAGTAGATTCCAATCGGCAGCAGAAGAAGGGAGTTCATCAGCGTGGGGAAAATACTCTGGGTCGGATTCGGAGGCTTCCTTGGCTCAATCGGCAGATACCTTTTAAGTGGGTATATTCAACATCTGCTGAGAGGCACCGGATTTCCCTACGGAACATTGGTAGTCAATCTGACCGGTTGCTTGCTCATCGGATTTCTTTCCCAATGGGTAGCAACGCGTGGATTCTGGAGTCCCGATGCTCGCTTATTCGTTTTTGTGGGTCTATTAGGTGGGTTTACAACATTCTCGACATTTGGCAATGAGACAATGAACCTGTGGCAAAGTGGCGACAGCGCTGCTGCCTTTGCCAATATTGTTGTGCATGTAGCACTCGGCTTGGGTGCCGCTTGGCTTGGTCATGTAATCGCCTGCGGGATATGGAAATGAGGACTTGATACCTCCACGCTTCACGAATCCATTTTTCTTAGATTTCACGCAGCAAAAAAACGAAGCGAACCCCAAAACGATTTTGATTCGTTCTATATAAATTGAAACTCAGATAACTTAATACCAGAAAGAGAGAAGTTTATGGCGCAGGAAAAATTCCGTGTCGGTTTGACCCCTGGTTTCCTTGGAGAGGATGGCAAAGTTCGGTTCAAGGATGTTGGACTAGATCTGTTAGACAAAGAGCCACACATCGAATACACCTTTATTGCAACCGAGCGTCCGTATGTGCCGCCGGATGAGATAGGCGGGTTGGACGCCTTCATCGCGCTTGGGGGGAAGTATCCCCGTGAGACATTTGAGAAAGTGGACCGATTGACTCTGATAGCACGGCACGGAGTCGGTTACGACAACGTTGATCTCCAAGCAGCAACCGAAGCCGATGTGATGATTGCCATCGCTCCAAGCGGTGTGCGCCGTCCTGTAGCGGAAGGTATTATTGGCTTGATGTTTGCGCTCTCGAAGAACTTTTTCGCCTATGACCGCGCAACACGCGCTGGAACTTGGCGGGAAGGTTTGGAAACCGGTGTCGATCTTATAGGGCGCACCCTCGGATCGGTGGGACTTGGCAACATTGGCACCGAAGTGTTCCGCTTGCTGCAGCCGTTCGGTATGCGATTCCTGACGTTTGACCCTTATGTTTCGCCGGAGGTCGCCAAATCCCTGAACGTGGAGGTTGTTGATTTACCCACTGTGATGAGCGAATCCGATTACGTGTGTGTCACCTGTCCCCTGACCGATGAGACGCGGGGATTGATCGGTGAAAAAGAGTTCGCACTCATGAAGCCGACAGCGTTTTTTATCAACACCGCCCGTGGTCCTATCGTTGATCAACGTGTGTTGACCCAGGTTTTGAAGGAAAGGCGTATCCGGGCTGCGGGTATTGATGTTTTTGAAGAAGAACCGGTAGATCCCAATGAACCGTTGTTAAAATTGGATAACGTAATCGTATCCCCTCACGCCATCGCTTTGACGGAAGAGTGCTACCAAGATATCGGCAGACTGAACTGTCAGAAGGCGATTCAGGTATCACGGGGCGAGATTCCGGATAATGTGGTGAATAGCGAGGTTCTTGAACGGAAGTCATTTCAGGAGAAATTGGCGAGATATCGGGAAGGAGCGTAGAATGGGTAAGCAGGGCTTGGATAGAGAAGCGTGCCGGAACGTCTTGGTGGTTGCTATTACGCCTCGGCGGGAAGACCGGCAGGTGGATCTGGAAGGCGTACGAAAAAACGTCCGTCACCTCATCCAGCACGGTGTGGACTTTATCATGCCGGAGTGTGGCACCGGCATGGTTTACGATGCCACACTGGAGGAGTACGAAGCCGTAGTTGGCACATACCTCGACGAAGCTGGGGATGCGGCGTATATTGTGCCGGGCATTGGTCCGGGATTCGGGAGAGCCTTGGAGATGGGACATATCGCCCGATCTCTGGGCGTCGCAGGCGTGATGATTATGCCTGTGGTGGGGCCCGCCTC
>JAGWBT010000179.1:1430-6958 GCA_021295755.1 Candidatus Poribacteria bacterium | reverse complement strand
GTCGGTCTAAAGTATGCGGTGGAGGATTTAGACGCCTTTGATCGAATCGTAGAGCGGGCGGGGGATCGCGCAGCGATGGTCTGTGGTATGGCGGAAGATCCCTGTATCGACTATATGGCGCACGGCGCAGTGGGTTTCAGTTCGGGCATGGCGAATTTCGTGCCGCGAATGAGCCTAACACTGCATCAAAAGTTCGCAGCCGGCGATAGGGCAGAAGCGGAACGGCTCCGTGCGATGATGGTGCCGTTCGAGGATTTTCGAGGTGAGAATGGGGCGCGGTATAGCGGTTCGGCGTTACACGCTGCCATGGATTACGCGGGGTTGGCTGGCGGTCCGGTCATTCCTTTTGCTGAAGATGTGGGACCGCAGGATTTGCCACGGGTTCATGCTATGATGGATGTGTTGATGAAGGAAGAAACAGCATTGCGTGTAAGTTAAAGAGGGGAGCTTTTCGATGATTGTTGATACCCACGTCCATGTTTGGGAGATTGATCCGCCTAAATACCCTGTCGGGCCGACCGCCCCCACCTGGAATTCCTATCCGGACGAGCCGGGCACCGTTGACGAGCTGCTAGCAGAGATGGATGAACATAGCGTAGATTGGACTGTGTTAGTGCAGACCAGTTGGTCCACTTGGGATAACGGCTACATCGCAGATTCCGTGGAACGCTTTCCAGACCGCTTCATCGGGCACGGATTGATTGATCCACAGGACGCTACTGGATAAAAGATCGGGGACTGGCTGGCTTTCGCTTTCACCCGATGTATTATCCCGACGAAAAGATTCTATTGACCCGTCAGAATGAACCGATGTGGGAGGAGATTGCTTCACTAGATGCGGTTATCCAATTTCATCTCCGGGCGGAGTTTGCGGATCAGGTAGCGGTGATTGCAGATCGACATCCTTCCTTGAAACTGATTCTTGACCACATGGGCTATCCTCAAGTTGATACGAATGAGGCAGAATTTCAGCCAATCGTCGATCTTGCCCAACATGACAATATGTATTTGAAACTATCAGATGTTGCCGGTCGTTCTAGCCAAGATTTCCCTTATAGAGACGTGCATCCGTTTATCGAGAAACTGGTAGATGCCTTTGGAGCCGAGCGGATGGTATGGGGAACAGGATACCCGGGACATCACCGAGCTAAACATGATTGGCCCACCCTGGATCAGGAGTTGCGGCTTGTCCGAGAAGGTCTACCTTTCTTGACAGATGCTCAACGTGAACGCATTTTGGGCGGCACAGCTGCAGAGATTTGGGAGCTGACATAGTGTCAAAAGAACTGCACAAAACAACAAATTTCCCCATTTTCCCCGTCAATTGAGGCAAACTGAAACGTGAATAAAAATACTGTAGGCTAAGTTTTTGAGATTTCGGTTACAGCACTATTGTTCCGAACTCGCTAATCAGGAACTCCCCATGAATAAAGACAATTCTCCAGATGTCATCGGAATTGGTACATGCACCGCTGATATGCTCTTTGTCGTTCCCCAACCACCAGCGTACGGGAGATCGTGGCGTGCTTCTCAATACTTGCGCCAAGCCGGTGGCCCCGTCTCAACGGCACTTGTCACCCTTGCCCGGTTGGGGATTTCTGCCCGTTTCGTCGGAAGAGCCGGTGATGATCCCGAAGGTGTGTTCATCCGAGACGAATTTCAGAAGGAAGGCGTAGATGTCAGTCGATTCATGCTTGAACCGAACGTCTTCTCCCGCGCTGTTCTGGTTCTCGTTGATCAGGAGACGGGTGAGCGTTGTTTCACCTCCCGTCGGGAGACCAACACCCCTTTGGCTATATCAGATCTGGATCGCCAAGAGATTACATCTGCCAAAGTCCTGCATTTAGACGATGCTGATGGAGCCTCTGTCCAAGCGGCAAAATGGGCGAAAGCGGCGGGGGTGACTGTGGTGTTGGACGGCACATGGCACAGCGAAGTGCTCGTAGAGCGATTACTGCCGTTGGTCGATATTCCTATCGTATCAGAAGCTTTTGCACACGGATGGATGCCCGATGCGCCGCCCGAAGCAATCGTAGAAGAACTTTATGAATTTGGCGCACATATCGCCGTTGTAACGCTTGGCGAGAAAGGCTGTGTGGCGAAATGGGAAGGGGGGCTCGTTACGTTTCCGGCCTTCCCTGTTGATGTAGTAGATACCACCGGTGCGGGGGATGCGTTCCACGGTGGGTTTATCTATGGTGTCCTACAGGACTGGAGTGCTCCGGAGATAGTCCGGTTTGCCTCGGCTGTCGCTTCCATCAACTGCCGTCAACTGGGCGGACGCACCGGCTTACCAACAGTGGGAGCGGTTCATCAATTCTTGGAAGCTTTTCCAGCGACAGACAGCCAATGAGCAGTGCAGAACTATCCTGTCCTTTGGGAAGCCCCCCTTTCGAGACGATTCCGCTCAATTTCCCAATAGCATCAGAGAATATATTTGCTGACATCCTCGTCCTCCACAATCTCGGACAACTGCTCGGTGACATAATCGGCGTTGATTGTGATTAACTTCTCCTCCAAGTCAGGAGCGTTAAAGGAAAGTTCGTCAAAAAGTTTCTCCATGATAGTGTGGAGGCGGCGCGCCCCGATATCTTCCACCGATTCATTCACCTGAAAAGCCAAAGCGGCGATCTGATCTATTGCATCCGCGGTGATGGTCACATCGATCCCTTCCGTTTTCAACATTGCGATGTACTGCTTCTCTAGCGCGTTCTTCGGTTCGGTGAGGATGCGTTTGAAATCCGCCTCGTTCAGGCTTCTCAGTTCAACACGAATTGGGAAACGCCCCTGCAATTCTGGAATAAGATCCGACGGCTTGGAAACATGAAATGCGCCGGAGGCGATGAAAAGGATGTGATCGGTGCGAACCATGCCATGTTTGCTCATTACCGTACTTCCTTCGATAATCGGTAAGATGTCACGCTGAACGCCCTCCCGCGAGACATCGGGTCCTGACTTCGATTCACGCCCTGCGATCTTATCAATCTCATCCAGAAAGACAATGCCGGAGTCTTCCACACGCGCAATAGCTTCGCTGACGACATTGTCCATATCGATTAGCTTCTCTGCCTCCTCTTGTGCGAGAATCTGACGTGCTTCGGAGATAGGGACGCGGCGTTTTTTCTCCTGTTTGGGCAGAATGCTCCCGAACATATCCTTCAGATTGATATCCATCTCCTCAATACCGCTTGGAGAGAAGATTTCAACGAATGGAACTGTTCGGTTGCTTACATTGATTTCGATAGGCTTGTCTTCTAGTTTGCCATCTCTCAGTCGTTGACGGAACTTTTCCCGCGTTCGTTGGTATCTTTCCTGCTCTTGCTCGCTGATTTCGGACCGTTCAGTTGGATCGAACTGCTGCATTGCTAACGCCAGTCGCTCGTCCCCACTGATGTCCCCCTCCTCCTCATCGGTAATTTCGCCACTTTTTTCAACAGGCTCAGGGTGCACCGTCGACCGCGGTGGTGGTATCAGGAAATCTAAGAGACGTTCTTCGGTCAACTCCAGTGCTTTTCCCTTGACTATCTCCGCTTGTTCGGACTTTACCATATTAACTGCAAGGTCTGCTAAATCCCGAATCATCGATTCTACATCCCGCCCAACATAGCCAACTTCCGTATATTTTGAGGCTTCTACTTTAATAAACGGAGCCTCCACCAAACGTGCCAACCGCCTCGCAATTTCGGTCTTTCCAACCCCTGTTGTGCCGATCATGATAATGTTTTTCGGTGCGACTTCGTCCCGCATGTCGTCTTCAAGCATCTGCCGACGTGCCCGGTTGCGGAGCGCGACAGCGACCGAACGCTTCGCCTCCGCCTGTCCGATAATATATTTATCAAGTTCTTCAACAATCTGTTTAGGGGTCAGTGCCTCCGCTAATGTTTTTTGGCTCGATGAAGAATTGAGTGCTGACAATGTGTACCTCCGTTTTCTACATTCGTAATTGAGTAGCAAAGACTCTACAGTTAAATTTCAAGCGTTTCGATCTCAATACTGCTATTGGTATACACACAAATATCGCTGGTTATCTGTAACGCCTCTCTGATAATCTCTTCGGCGGTGAGCGCAGAGTGTTTCAAGAGTGCTCTGGCAGCAGATATAGCGATAGATCCGCCAGATCCAATGCCTAAGACCCCATCATCTGGCTCAAGCACGTCGCCGCTTCCAGAGAGAAGATAGCCTCTTTCGACATCCACCGCGACTAACAGAGCTTCTGTCCGGCGGAGTACACGGTCACCTCGCCAATCCCTCGCAAACTCAACAGCCGCTCTTTGAAGGTTACCGCGATACTGATCCAGTTTTTTTTCAAGATTCTCAAATAAAGTGAGGGCGTCTGCGGCTGAACCTGCAAATCCTAACAGAACCTGACCGTTATAAGCACGACGAATTTTCCTCGCCCCATGTTTAATCGCGGTATCTCCTAAAGTGACTTGTCCATCGCCACCAAGGGCGATCTGATTGTCACGTCGTACCGTGAGAATTGTTGTTGATCTAATCATTATCATTCCTTATCCGTCAAACGTACGACAAACACAATAATATCTTTAGAACTTACGCAGTTGATTTATAAGTCCCCCTTCCTTCCCCCCTGATAAGGTGGGCTAGGGGGTTAGGGATTTAGGGGGTTAAAGATAAAACAAATCCACACCACATGCTAAATTTGCGTAAGTCCTGATCTTCTTTCAACGCAATATCCCGACGAAGTAAAACGACAGAAAGCAGAGAAACTGCATAATCCCGATAAAGAGTCCACACCGTATCGCCCCCACAACGATGTGGCTACGGAGATAGTACGGGGAAAGCAAAAAGGTCAGCGCAAGCCCTATCGGAACGCAAACAGGAACGGAACCGATATAGGGGAAATCAGGAAAGCGCACTGCATTCCAATTCCATAAGCGTGCAGAACCGAACTGATCGAAAATAGTGCTGCCCACGAAAGCAATGCTGCCAACAATCACAGCAGGGATATAGGGCCGTTCCCAAATTGTGTTAAAGCGATAATAGATGTAGATGATTATCGTGATGACAACCATCCAAGTTAGTAGCAAACTCAAGGGTACGGCAGCTATCCGAATATCACCCGCGCTCAAATAAGAGAGCAGTGCAACACGTCGAGAAAACAACCAATCCAGTGGGACATAGGTAATCGACGCAATCACGCCGAAAATCGCGCTGCGCGTTAAATGCGAAAGCGGGTCCCATGGCCGGCTCGCATAACCGAACACGCCCACCACCACAAGGACGTTCAAATAAAGCAGCCAAATCGAACCGAGTTTGGCATTCAGCAGAAATGTCAGAAAAGTGGTAATGCTCGCAATAATGACAGTTTTATCGGTTTGAGTGATGGTCATTGAAACTCAGACATTAAGGGGCAGGATTCAGCATTTACAGTGGATTCTAAAAATAAATAGACCCTTTCGCTCCCCATGTTTGGTAGGCGCTGTTTACAACTGCGCCGTACAGTCTCTAGCTTGGTAGGCGCTGTTTACAACTGCGCTGTCCAGTCTCTCGTTTGGTAGGCGCTGTTT
>JAGWBT010000179.1:0-1392 GCA_021295755.1 Candidatus Poribacteria bacterium | reverse complement strand
AGTCTCTAGCTTGGTAGGCGCTGTTTACAACTGCGCCGATGCGGGGCGGTTAAAAACCGCACCTACCGGGGTGATAGCCCGGATTTTCCCATCCCCGGTACAGAGTGTCCAATTAATTCTAAACTTTACTATAGTAGCAACTCTAGGCGGGGCATCTTGCCCGACCCATAGCCAGCAGGACGAAATATGTATAAAAAATACAAGGGTTCGTAGGGAACAACGATCGTTATTCCCTACGGAGCGGGACGTAGAAACGCGTATCTTTCGTAGGGAACGGAGAAAATGTCAACACGCCCTAGCGCCCTGCTGCCAATCGGTCGGCGTGCCATGCAGGCAGACCAGCTTCGCGAATTTTGCGCTGTGTGGCTTGAATGTCGTACTCAATCCGTTTTATGCAAATGAGGTTTTCGTCCGTATCAAGGATAGCATAACTCGCTTTGGGATTGAGATCACGCGGCTGACCAACGGAGCCGGGGTTAATCAGATACTGCTTATCTTCCAAAAGTCTGTAGCAAAAATCGCCATCTTCCGGATAACACTGAGAAAATCCCGATTCCGTCGAGTAGATCATCGGCAGATGTGTGTGCCCATAAAACACGATCCAACTCTCACTTTGACGCAGGACCGGTCGCGCATCCCAATGGGTCACGATATAAAAATCTTCGTCATGAGGACTTCCGTGTGCTATCTGAATCTCCTTTTCTAGCGTTATCGGTCCTTGAGGCATACACCGCAGATACGCTTTGTTATCGGGTCGGATTTGAAGCCGTGACCACATCGCACTCGTGCGAGCGAGTTCTTGGAAACCGCTGCCATCCTCGATACCAGCGATAACTTTGTCGTGATTCCCACGAACCGTGGCATCGGGCTTGAGTTCCTTCAATCGGTCAACAACCTCATTTGGTTGGGCACCGTAGCCAACAATATCACCGAGAAAAATAATCCTATCTACTTGGTCCTCAGCAATTGCCGATAAAACGGCATCAAATGCTTCTTGGTTTGCATGAACATCGCTAAAAATAAAGTATCGCATTAGGTTGTCCCGAAGGTCGCTACATTATACCGTATGTCCTCTAGTGCCGCAAGATCAAAATAGGTCAATCGCCAATCCACAATGTCCCTGTGAACCGAAGGGAGATAGTTGCTATGATTCAATTCGTAAAAAATCGTATCAGAAAACCAGAAATTTACAAACATATATCCAGAAAAATTGTAAGCCGGAAATGAACTGATTATAACAAGGATTTCAATTATCCGCAAGCGAAATTGGAAAAATGTAGGGGGACGGGTTTTGCGCTGCGCTCGGTTTCGATTACTATGGTGAATTAGAGAAATAAGTGGACATTTACCAATAACTTCGACCTTCACGAAGCTTCCAAAGTCCCCCTGATA
>JAGWBT010000178.1 GCA_021295755.1 Candidatus Poribacteria bacterium | reverse complement strand
GGCATGGCGTAACTGTTCGCCGCGAAACTCGGTATTGATGGGCACCAGCACCGCGCCCAGCCAGGCCGCGCCGAACCAGAGTTCTACCAGGTCCATGCCGTTGGGCAGGAACGCGATGACCCGGTCTCCTGCCTGTACGCCGGCGGCCGCGAGACGTCCGGCGCTGCGTGCGGCAATATCCGGCGCCCCGCCATAAGTGATGGAGCGGGATGCAGATGCTATCAAGGTCTTGTCACCGTGGCGCGCCGCCTGGAGGCTGAGTATCCGGGGCAATGTGCGGCTGGTGTAGGGTATTGATCGAGCTTGTTCTGCGCTCACGTGCTCTCCGTATTCAAGTTACCGCGATACTGGATTCAGGTTACCGTCATACCGGTGTAAGCCAGTATCCGGTAATTAATCATGTTCCGACCCTGTGAAACTAGCAATCCTCGGGAGGACATTCTAATCACGATTCGTGATATTGAATCATCATAAAAAACTATCCCGGAAATCAATGGGGTCAGACTCGATTGATTTCCCACCGTTCCGGCGAAAACAGAAATCCTTAGAGCAAAATCAATCGAGTCTGACCCCGTTGATTTGTCAGACGCTGTGCGCCAGCCGCTGCAGGAGGCCGCGGAACCAGGCATGTCCGGTATCGTCGTCCAGGTGCTTGTGCCACATCTGGTAAACGGGGACGGGGTGTGAGAATACCGGGTTGGGGCAGATGGCAAGGTCCATTTGCCCGGCATAGAATGTTGCCAGCCGTTGCGGCAGGCAGGCAACCAGGTCGGTGTTGGCCACTATGCCGGGCATCGCCAGCAGGTGGGATACCTCGGCAACGACCTTGCGTTGCAGGCCCTGTTTCTCCAGTTCCCGTTCAATCATGGGGATGTGCGTGCGCGTCGGCCGCAGGGCAACGTGTTCCAACTCGAGAAAATCGTCCGGCGACAGGCCGGCGTTGACTTTCGGGTGGTCCCTGCGGGCTACACAGTAGCTCCGGTCCTGGAAGATCAGTTCCACGTGGTACTGGGGATCGTCGATCCTGACCCAGTCCCAAACCAGGTCAACCGTCCCGGACCGCATCTCGGGCCGCAGTGTCGCGCCGGGTTCGGGGAGACAGACGACTTCCACCCCCGGTGCGCTGATGTTCAGTTCACTGATGATATAGGGCAGGAAGTGCAGTTCGCCGTAGTCGGTCAGCGCGACGGTAAACTGGCGGTGCAGGGACTCGGGCCGGAACTCGAGGTTGTTTTCCAGTGTATCGTCTACCAGTTGCAACGATTCCCGGATGGGATCAGCAATCTCCAGGGCTTTTGCCGTCGGCGCTACGCCTTTGGGCGTGCGTATGAATAATTCGTCGCCGTACAGCGCGCGCAGGCTGCTGAGGGCATTACTGATTGCCGGCTGCGATACGCATAACCTCGCGGCTGCGCGGGTGATGTTGCGCTCTCTCATCACCGCGTCAAATACCTTCAGCAGGTTAAGGTTTACGTTGCGCATTGCGACTTGGCCGCCAATTTATGGGTGTCCCAAATTTCATCCCGTCAATTTGTGGGTGTCCCAAATTTGCCCGTGACTGATTGTGGCTGTATTTTCGGTTATTTTCAACTTGTCTGACCCATGAGAAAATTAATTAACTGAATGTAATCACCCGCATCCGCTCTTCGAAGTGCATTGATGTAAACTTCCCGATGTTCCGGATTGCCTGCTAATATTTCACTGCTCCACTGAAGCGCTCTTTCCTTTAAACATTTTTCCAGCAGTGCATCTGTCATTATTCTTGAGTGGCGGCCATTCCCATTAGGAAATAAATGAATTTGAACTTGGCGATGATGGAAGCGCGCTGCAAACTCAATCGGGGGATAGGTGTGATGGTCAATCCAATAACGAGCATCTTCCAATAGCTTATATAGTTCAACACTAATATTTATTGGGTCAATGCCAATGTTCTTTTCTGTCGTCCTGAAACTACCGGCCCACTTCCAGACTAATCCAAACAGGCGTTTATGTAGTTCCTTGGTAAATTCTGTAGTTAACAGGTCATTATACTTGCGTTGACTTGCCAGCCATTTCAAACCTTCCTGGATATTTTGTTGCTCTAACCGGTCGAGTTGACTGCGAGTTTGAATATGTGGAAATTTCAATCCTTCCAGTTCATTCGGGTCTAACGGTGTAGCGCCATCCGGGTAATCCATTTTTATTTAATCCTCCCATAAATCACGCGGCATAGTTTCAAGTAAACGTTGTGTTTCAAGGTTGATTTCCTCAACCAGGGCTGTCTTGTTTAATTGTTGAGCTTCGAGAGCCATCTGAACGTCTGCCTTTGTCACCAGCTTGGTGGCTTTTTCCCTGGCTCTTTCCATTATAGTTTCTTCGATTGGTTGCCTGGGTACAAGAGCATAAACCAGATCGCACTCGAGCGCCTCCGCGACGCGCCGTAATTGTTTGAGTGAGATGCGGTCTTCTGTTTCCATTCGCTCCATTTGGGAAACTTGCGCTTTTTTTAAGCCGAGCCTACGGCCAAGCTGTGGTCCACTCATGCCTAGCGCCTTTCGGGCGGTACGAATCCACCCCTCTTTTGGGCGGGGGACCTTCATCAATGCACAATGTTGATTGGCCATATCTTGATACTGTTTAAGAACAGTTCGTCTCAGATTAATCATGATCGTTCTCTATAGTCTATAAATATAAAGCCTGATAAATATAATTAGGCTATATAAATATAGCATATATACAGTAATATGGCTACTGAATTATAGCTTTATAATCCAACGTTGTGTAATACGGGAGAGAACACATGGATAAAAATCAACACAAACCCTTCTCTTTGTCGGTTGGACTTTGTTTATTCCTCCCCTTGGTGCAATATACGCGCTTGGTGAGATATTCAGGATGATTGAATGAGAGTTATAGAATTAATCAAATATATATTGGGGACCTCATTTTTTCACAGTCAATTTAAAACCCCTCAATAGTTTTTATGAGTTAACGGCCGAATGCGCTTGAAACATGAATAAAATGATATTCTCTATATAATTTTCTGTTGTCCTCTTTGCGTCTCGATATAAGCTTGTGCTTGACCCTCTGCTCTTAACGGCGTCATAATTCGCTTTGTTCACTTGTTTGCATGGAGCATACTAATGACGAGAGCAAAAGTTTTTGCCTTCATCAACTACAAAGGCGGTGTTGCCAAGACAACATCTGCCTATCACGTTGGGTGCTGGTTGGCTGGGACAAAAAACAAGAACGTCTTATTGATCGATATTGACCCACAGACGAACCTGACGTTTTTATGCGCCTCTGTTGAAGACTGGGAAAGACGTAAGTCCAAAGTCGGAACAATCGCCACAATGTATAAGAGATATCTGCATAAGAGCCCTGTAGATGTCAAAAAATACTTATGGAAAACCCCTATTCGTTTAAGGGATGGTCGCCATCATCCCCGAGTTGATCTGGTGCCATGTGATATTGATCTGATCGGGGAAGATATTGGCAGCGGCCAAATCGCTGGGGCGTATCCGAGTATGGAAATGTTAAAGATGAACGCAAAGCAGTTTATGCGTGACCGGAATTTCCTTACTGAAGTCATCAAAGAGGTCCATAATAAATATGATTATGTTCTCATTGATTGCCCACCAAACCTTTATTTGATGACACAAAACGCGCTGGTTGCGAGTGATTATTATATTGTTACTGCGATACCGGACCATCTTTCTACTATTGGCCTAAACATCCTGATAAAGAAAGTAAAGAAAATCGATACCCTTGTGAAGCATGCGGCTGTGCTCGCTGGCAGTGAAGCAGATCGTCACCGTGTTGCTGAGTTTGGCGCAGTTCTTTTCGTTCGGGCACGAATCGGAGGGTCAATGTTGACGACGGCACATATGAATAAGATGGGGGAGGTTCGCTCATCTTTGGGTCTGGAATGTTTCAAAACTCACACAACTGAGTTGATTGGATATACGGAAGCCGCAGAAAACAGCTTGCCAGTATGGTTACATGATACTGAGAATGCTAGACGGGCTAGAATGAAGCAGGAATATCCAAAAATCGTCGACGAGCTATTGGAGAAATTCTGAGAATGAGTAATTCTGTAAAATTGACGGGTAGGAAGTTGGAAAGTTTTCTGAAGAACTTGTCCGTATTGGTTGACACCTTACCATCACAGGAAACGAAATCCCGACTTGACCATGAACTGGAAGCATTAGTTAAGTTCTTGGAGGAATTTCGAGTCAGGCTGCGATCACTTCCAACTGAAGAAGATGCTGACGGCGTCACAACAACAATCGAAACAATTAAGGACTATGTACGTGTTGCTGAATCTGATCCTGTCATGTCGCGTGTTCTTGGCCTTTCAATGGACGAACGAATATTGAGAAAGTCTCCGCGCAATTCCCTTACAGAACAGGATCGCAAGGAGGCATTAGCTATGGCAGAGGAACTAAAAATCCTATCGTCCGAAGATATTAAGCGTAAGTTCGCAGACAAAAGGAAATATAATATTTCAATGCTTAAACAGATTGGAGGGGAGTTAGGACTGAATTTCCCATCTAAGTCAACCCGTTTGTCGATAATCGAAAAAATTATCAAGAAGACAGTCAATCTTCGGGGATACAATTACCTTAGACATGGGCATGATGAGAGTGGCGGCGGATATGTCTCTGAGGCTGAGGGAGAATTATGAGAAAGCAGGCAAGGACCATACGAAATTGTGGGTTTTATCGAATCGGTTAAAAGCATATTGAACAGTGCGGTTGCGGACTGTTTCGCGGGGTTTGGTGCGGCATTCGAGTGCCAGGTGACGCCGTGCCAGGATAAACAGTTCGGTGATTACCAGTCCAACCTGGCATTCCTGCTGGCAAAGCGGGAGAAGACCAGCCCGCGCAGGATTGCCGAGGCCGTTGCCGGGTCGGTGCAGGCTGAACTGGCGCGGCCTGGGGAACGGGGAGGTTCGGCTGCAGGCGCCGGGGGGACGGATTTGAGATCCGATCCCGGTCCGGGCGTGGAGAAGGGCTATCCCGGGGAAAGCGCCGCAAACGGCGCTGGTTCCATGAGCGCGCGGGACTTGATAGAGACTATCGAAA
>JAGWBT010000177.1 GCA_021295755.1 Candidatus Poribacteria bacterium | reverse complement strand
GTCGCACCCGCTGACCTCGTGTCATTGGAGGCGTATCGCCGAGGGTTGGGGGTTAATGCTGGTGAAGTTAAGTGTAAAACGTGATGCGTGAAACAGCCAGCAGTTCATTAGTTCATTATAAGGAGGGATAATCAGTATGGTTTACGGAAGTGGCGATTATCGATATGAGGTTGTAGAAGGTTGGGGGCAAATACCACAATTAGGGCTTGCCTCCGCTGTTGCTTGTGACTCACAAGACCGTGTCTATGTATTCAATCGGAGTCCTAACCCCGCCATGCTTGTTTTTGAGCGAGATGGTCAGTTCATCGGTTCTTGGGGAGAAGACATCTTCAAAGCACCACATGGGATTTGGATCAGTCCCGATGATGAAATTTACACGACAGACACCGAAGATCACACCGTTCGGAGATTTTCGCTCTCTGGGGAACTCTTACAAACATGGGGAACCGTGGATGAACCGGGTCCGCCGGGACAGCCATTTAATCAGCCGACCCGCGCAGTTTTATCCGAATCCGGCGAAATGTACGTCTCGGACGGCTACGGACAATCGCGGGTTCATCGCATGACGCTTGACGGCGAAGTTATCGTTTCATGGGGCGCCCCGGGGGCGGGACCGGGCGAGTTTAACCTGCCTCATGATGTCACCGTGGACAAAAATGATCGGGTCTACATTTTAGACCGTGCAAACCTTCGGTGTCAGATTTTCAACGCTAACGGAGAATATCTGACGGAGTGGGGCGACCTTCGCTCGCCCAACGATCTGTTCATCGATTCGGATGATGTCATCCATATCGCAGAAGGTGGGCAGCGCATTACCGTCATGACACTCGACGGTGAAATTATCACCCAATGGGGCGAGAAAGGTGAACAGCCAGGACAGTTCAGCAACTCGCCACACGGTATATGGGTTGATTCCCGCGGCGATGTCTACATCAGCGAGGTCATCGCAGACAAACGGTTCCAGAAGTTTGTACGGGTTTAATTCAGCTAGTCAAGGCGACGCATCACTGCGTCGCTTTGACCTCTCTCCGACGAGCGTGCAGCACAGGTTCAGTATAGCCGTTGGGGACCGTTCCGCCCTTAAAGACCAGATCGAGTGCTGCCTGAAAGGCGATACTCTTGTCAAATTCGGGTGCCATGTTTCGATAGCTGGCATCTCCCTCATTCTGCCTATCAACAATCGCAGCCATCCGCTCAAAGGTTTCTATGACCTGTTCCCGCGTCACAACGCCGTGATGCAGCCAGTTCGCGATATGTTGACTCGATATACGTAGCGTTGCTCGGTCTTCCATCAGCCCAACGTCATGGATGTCTGGCACCTTTGAACAACCGATCCCCTGATTAACCCAGCGCACCACATAACCTAAGATTCCTTGGGCATTATTATCCAGTTCCTGCTGAATTTCCGTCTCACTGAATTTTCCATCCGATAACGGCGGTGTCAGGATATCCGATAGACTGGCACGTCCCCTACTTGCAAGTTCCACGTGCCTGTTTTTGACGTTCACCTGATGGTAATGTAGGGCGTGGAGTGTGGCAGCTCTTGGCGAAGGCACCCAAGCGGTCGTCGCACCGGCTTGCGGATGAGCTATCTTTGTCTCCATCATTTCTGCCATCTCATCCGGCATTGCCCACATCCCCTTACCAATCTGTGCTTTACCGGGGAGTCCCGTCTCAATGCCGATATCTACATTCCAGTCTTCATAGGCGAGCATCCACGGCTGGTTCTTGATGTCAGGCTTAGGGATCATCGGTCCCGCTTCCATGCTTGTGTGGATTTCATCACCCGTCCGATCTAGAAATCCAGTATTGATAAACACGACCCGTTCTTTCGCTACGCGGATGGCTTCCTTCAAGTTAATGGTGGTTCGACGCTCCTCATCCATAATCCCAATCTTCAACGTATTGCGTTCAAGCCCAAGGGCGCGTTCCACCCGTTCAAACAGTTCGACCGTTGCTGCAGCCTCCTCAGGACCGTGGAGCTTGGGTTTGACAATGTAGATACTGCCCGTTTGGCTATTAACGTATTCCCCATTTCTTTTGAGGTCGTGTATGGCTGCCAGCGATGTGACCATCGCATCAAGGAAGCCTTCAGGAATTTCCTGATCATCTGCCGCGGTGACCGCATCGGTGTACATGTGAATTCCAACATTCCGAATTAGCAGAAGACTTCGGCCTGGAAGTGTCAGTGTTGACCCATCTGGTGCCCTAAAGGTTTTATCCGCATTTAGCGTGCGGGTCATCTGCTGTCCATCCTTTTCAAAGGTCACTTCCAGTGTGCCCTGCATGATGCCGTTCCAGTTGCTGTAGACCTTCGTTTTGTCCTCGGCGTCAACGGCGGAGACAGAATCTTCGCAGTCTTGAATTGTAGTGACAGCTGACTCCATCACCACATCTTTTACGCCTGCAGGATGGTCTTTTCCAACAAGATGATCGCGATCAATTTGGATCTCAATGTGTAATCCATTATTTCTGAGCAAAACACTGGACAGTTCACCATTTTTCTCATTAAACCCGGCAAATTTACCGAGGTCAGCTAAACCCACTTCGCTGCCATCGTCGAGTTTTGCAACCAATTGGTTAGTCCCACCAACAGCTTTGAGCGAGAATTGTGTAATTTCTGAAAACCTCCCCCGTTCAAGACCGATCGTTTCATCTAGGAACGCCTCTACTTGGGCAATGACGTCCGCACCGCGCTCAGGGTTGTAGCCCACCTCCTTTTGCTCGCGACCTTCTTCCGAAAGCAGATACGTGCCGTACAACGCATCATATAGACTCCCCCAACGGGCATTGGCGGCATTCAGCGCGTAACGGGCGTTATCCACCGGCACCACCAGTTGGGGACCTGAGATGTCCGCAATTTCAGGATCCACATTCGCCGTAGTCGCGTGGAAATCTCCACCTTCAGGGAGTAGGTAGCCAATTTCCGCAAGAAAATCCTCATATTCATTTGGCTCGACTGGTTCGTCCTTTGTAGATAAATACCATTCGTCGATCCGCTGCTGCAATGCGTCTCGTTTATCCAGAAGTGCTCGATTCTTGGGTGCAAGGTCCGCAACAATTTCACCTAGCGATGTCCAAAACGCATCCGCATCCACACCTGTGCCGGGCGCGATTTCGTCTTGTACCAGACGATACAATCCCTCGTCAATTTTGAGCTGATCAATTTCAATTCTGTTTGCCATTCTTTCATACGCCTCCACGTTTTAGGACTTCCAAAAAAATCAATTCTTGAATAGTTTTATATCTGATGTCTATTTTAACCCGATTCGTCTCAGCGTGTCAAGATGCTTACACTCCAACAGAGTATTTTTGTTACGCGTCTCGCCAACTTCTGCAGCACATGCAGGCTGCGATCCGAGCATCTTAAAGAGAGATTAAGGCGTGTTGACGAACTCAATAAATACATCACGTAACACGCCTTTTTTCTTCACTTTTGACAATATGGATGGAGTATGGTATCATACCATATCTTATACTATGGTAGATTTTAGAATTAACAGGACTTACGCAAATTTAGCACGCGGCGCGAGATTTTTTTATTTTTAACCCCCTAAATCCCCCTTATCAGGGGACTTATGAGCCAGCTGCGTAAGTCCTAATTAATAAGACACTCCAAACCGGTGCGGTTAGGAAACCGCACCTACCGGGGGGCGAAAGTGTTTATTTATTTTCAGAATTCACCATAATTCCCGATTACATGTTACAGACCGCAGAGAAAGCATGGCTAGAAGCCCGCCCATAGCTTATCCGCGCATGGAATGAAGAAAGTACAACAGAAGGGGTTCCATTACAAAGCAATTACTGTAACAAATGAGAGTTAGATTTAGTGTCAGAACAAAGCAATTGAAAAAACTTGAAGACAGGATATACAAACCGATGAACAAACTGAAATTAGGTATTCCTAAAGGATCTCTACAGGAATTCACCATTGACCTTTTCAAACAAGCGGGTTACACGATCACAATCAGCGGCAGATCATACTATCCACACATCGATGATGACGAGATTGAGGTGATGTTGCTGCGCCCCCAGGAGATGGCACTCTACGTAGAACGCGGTGTCATTGATGTGGGGTTGGCGGGACGAGATTGGGTCCGCGAGTGCAATGTCGATGTGCTAGAGGTCGCATCGCTTACCTACGGTAAGCAGACGACGCAGCCAGCGCGATGGGTGTTAGCGGTCACAGAGGACTCCCCCATCCAGTCTGTCGCAGATCTCGAAGGGAAAGTTATTTTTACCGAATTAGTTGGAGCGACAGAGGCATATCTCAAGGATAATGGGGTCAATGCGACTGTCAAATTTTCACACGGCGCAACAGAGGTGAAGATTCCCCATCTCTGCGATGCGATTGTAGAGATTACGGAGACTGGCAGCACCTTGCATGCCAACCAATTAAGAATTGTTGATGTTGTCATTGAATCGGTAACGATGCTGATCGCCAATAAGGAGAGTTGGGAGGATGAATGGAAGCGGCATAAGGCGGAAAGTTTGTACATCCTTCTCTCCGGAGCATTGGCGGCGCAAAACAAAGTCGGACTCAAAATGAACATTGCGCAAGATAACTTGCAGTCCTTGCTCGCTATTTTGCCGGCGATGAGAAATCCAACGATTTCCCAACTTAGCCAAGATGGCTGGCACGCTGTCGAAACGATTGTCGATGAGCATATTGTTCGAGACTTCATCCCGGAACTCAGGAGCGTAGGCGCAGAAGATATCATTGAATATCCCTTGAGCAAAGTAATTCCGTGATAGGTAAATCGCAAAACATGCGTTAACTCTGCATACTATTTCGGCACGATTCATTCTGTAACGTGAATTGAACGGAGGTAAATCGAATGAAATTTCAGATCAACCTATGTTTTTTTCTTATTTTGATTTGGGTAGTTACCTGTCTTGGGTGCAGTGAAGAGTCGTCTTCTCCTTCCGTCGAGGACGGAGAAGAATCTGAGCAGACACTAGATCTGGAAGAAGATCCGCGATTTGGAATGGTATCAGGAATTATCACCGACACCAAGACGGGAAACCCGATTCAGGGCGTAACCGTTAGCTTGTTAGATCAGAAAGGGGATCCGTTATTCGGATAACCACCAGTTAGTGGTCATGGGCATTAATCACCAACCCAAAATGAAGCCATTTAAGCTTAGGACTGAAAATGTAGAATTAAATATCTCTCTCGACCCGAAGTTTGGAGCGGTTTCAGGTATTATTACCGATGGCACAACACGGAACCCGATTCCGGGCGCAACTGTCAAGCTATTAGGTGAGACAATAATAACCGAAGCAGACGGTAAATACAATTTTATAGGTATTCCCTATTCTGGGGATCTCAGTTTAATGATTATTGCAACGGATTATCAGCCTAGAACAGAAAACTTTCAGCTTAGGACCGACCGCGTTGGACTCAACATCCGACTTATGCCTGCAACGGATCCGAAAATGGAGATTACTCAGTTATTGGAGCGTTTCTCAGCGCTAATTGAATCGTTGGATATAAGAAAATTGGGAACAATCCAAGAACTCTTTTCGGAATCGTACGTTGCATCAGATGATCCCACCACGCTCCTTGGTTTAGCAACAGGTGTTATTCCCGCAAAATTCGATGATGTTAGTCAAACAATTATCGTAGTGTTTGAGAAGTATG
This sequence comes from Candidatus Poribacteria bacterium, assembly GCA_021295755.1. Classification (NCBI taxonomy): domain Bacteria; phylum Candidatus Poribacteria; species Candidatus Poribacteria bacterium. The sequence goes on along the minus strand of JAGWBT010000177.1, from coordinate 2,805 downwards.
ATGCGCTCCAATTTCAGTTCAAAGAAATTGACGTGGATGTGACTAATTCACGGCAGGCGTCCGCACGCTTTACCTTACACATTATCAGCGAAGAGGGTCCACGACCCAACAAAAGAGAGATTCTTGTTGATTGCAAAATAGATTTCCGCAAAGAGGCCTTGGTCTGGAAAATAGTTTTCTGGCAACTTTTCAACGTAGAATTCCTTCTATGACTTGATGGAATCAACGCGGATCTCAGGTAAGACGTGAGTTCTCCACTTGGACAGGGATACAAGGGCATTCGGTCTAATAATACTGGTAACTGCAAATTTTGCGTAAGGATATGCCAAACGATTCTATCCAAAATCAGGTTGAGACACTACGGGAACAGATCTGCTACCATGAACGTAAGTATTTCATCGACGATCAGCCGGAGATTTCAGATGAGGCATATGATCAGTTGATGAAAGAGTTGGATCGCCTTGAAGCAACGCATCCTGAGCTTATTACGCCTGACTCACCGACACAGCGGGTCGGCGGTGAAACGGCGCTTGGCACTAGTGTCCCCCATCGTGGGCAGATGTTGAGCCTTGATAACACGTACAGCCCTGAAGAACTATACGATTTTGATCAGCGTGTACGGAAGGCGCTACCTGACCAGTCGGTTGGGTATGTGACCGAGTTAAAAATTGATGGCTTGGGGGTTGCCCTGCTCTATGAAAACGGTAGATTGGTACGCGGTGCCACACGAGGGGATGGAGAGTATGGGGAAGATGTGACAGCGAATCTACGCACCCTCCGCACGATTCCATTAAGATTGACATCAATCAGGGCGATGCCAACTGTTTTGGAAGTCCGGGGCGAGGTGTTTATTCCAAGGGATCGGTTGGATGAAGTGAATCAGCAGCGGGTCACGGAGGACCAAGCACCTTTTGCAAATGCGCGAAATGCTGCGGCAGGTTCTGTGCGTTTGTTGGATTCCACCATCACAGCGTCACGTCCGTTGGATATTTTTATTTATAGCCTCGGTTATGCGGAAGGCATCGAAATTACAAAGCATACGGAAGCACTCGCCCTGCTTGCAGATATGGGGTTCAAGATGAACCCTTATACCGAAGCACATTCATCAATCGAAGCTGTCATTGCGTATTGCCATCAGTGGACTGCCGATCGCGAAACAGTCCCTTACGATACCGATGGGATCGTTGTAAAAGTTGACTCGCTCCAACAGCAAGAGACACTCGGCACCACAGCGAAAAGTCCGCGTTGGGCGATTGCCTGTAAATTTCCCGCACGTCAAGTAACAACACAGATTGAAGCAATCGAGGTACAGGTTGGGCGAACTGGTGTCCTGACGCCCGTCGCGATCTTGTCCCCTGTACAGTTGGCAGGTGCGACAATAACCCATGCCACACTGCATAACGAGCAGGAACTTATCCGCAAGGATGTTCGTGTTGGGGATACAGTATTTCTTGAACGGTCGGGAGATGTTATTCCGAAAATTATAACTGTATTGACAGATCAGCGGAAAGGTGATGAAAAGGCCTTTCGTTTGCCGGATCATTGCCCGGTGTGCGAAACGTCGGTGCAGCGGTCAGAAGATGAAGCAGCGATCCGTTGTGTAAATGTAGCTTGCTCGGCACAACTGAAACGGCGAATTGAACATTTTGCCTCACGGAATGCACTAAACATTGACGGACTTGGGCCCGCGATCGTTGAGCAACTGGTTGGAGTTGGGCTGATTCATGATGTTGCGGATCTCTACACCTTGAAGCAGGGGAATCTAGTTAGTCTTGAGCGGATGGGGGAGAAATCTGCGGAAAATCTCATAAATGCTATTGAAGGGAGTCGCAGCATTCCGGTTGCGAAGGTACTGTTTGGATTGGGCATTCACCACGTTGGCGCGAATGTCGCCGAATTGTTGATTGACCACTTTTCCTCAATTGATGCCCTTGCCGACGCAAGCCTAGAAGATATTGAGAGCATCCACGGCATCGGACCACAAATTGCGGAAAGTATCCTCCATTTCTTCTCACAGCCGAGGGTTCAAGAGTTCCTGAAACGGCTGAAAGATGCGGGGCTTCAATGGGCAGCCGAATCAAGCGAACTTGCAGAAACCTCTGATAGTATTTTTGCCGGTAAAACGGTGGTTTTAACCGGTTCGCTTTCAACGATGACGCGCTCTGAAGCCTCTGACAAAATTAAAGAAAAGGGTGGCAAGGTCAGCTCTAGCGTTAGTCAAAAAACAGATTATCTAATCGCTGGAGAATCGCCGGGGGCTAAATATGATCGTGCAACTCAACTTGATGTGCCTATTCTGACAGAACAGGAGTTCACGCAAAAATTGTCAAGTTAATCGGTTTGATGTATGCACAGCCTACCGATTTCAATAATCCAAAGTTGATGATTTATTTGCGTTTGGGTAAGTGCAGTCATAAATTGTCGGATCAGTTGCTCCAACAAACTCAGACTTGGATTTTGAGGCACGCGGATCACAGCAATACCTGCCGTTTGTTCAGGTGGGAAACGTGTCACATCAGCAAAATCCAAATCTAATGTCACCAAGCAGCGATCTTCGGAACGACAGGCCTCATAGATTCGCAGATCGGAACTTCCTTGCAATTCCTCTTCTCGAACTGTTGCCACATCATGCCCGGCATCACGAAAAATGCGTAGTGTACGCGTACCGAAATTTTCGTTCAGTTTGAACTTCAGGCAACAGTCCTCATTGGAATCTCTACATAGCGTTCTCTTGTCATCTCAGCACCATAAGCAATCGCAGCGTAAATATCGTCAACCGTTAGTTGAGGATATTCCTCCAGAATT
>JAGWBT010000176.1:1819-11117 GCA_021295755.1 Candidatus Poribacteria bacterium | reverse complement strand
ATGCTGATATGCGGACGTTCATCGTAGATCATATGTTCATAGATCTCGTCCGTTACAGCGAGGCTGTCAAACTCGCAGCAGAGAGAAGCGATCTCCTTCAATTCTTCGTGGGTGAACACCTTTCCGATCGGATTGCTGGGCGTATTCAAAACAATCGCCTTCGTGTTCTTGCTGAAAGCGTTCCGCAGCTCATCGGGGTCGTAGGTAAAGATATCACCTCGCTCCGGGCAGTGTGTCTCTCGCAACGGCACATAGATGGGTGTCGCCCCAGAGATAATTGTGTCGGGCCCGTAGTTTTCATAAAACGGCTCAAAGATTACGATTTCATCGCCGGGATTGATAATCGCTAGCAGCGATGACATCATGCCCTCCGTTGAGCCGCAGGTGACGGTAACGTTGAGATCTGGATCTGTCGGGATGCCGTTAAACGCTGTAACCTTGCGAGCAATCGCTTCACGGAATCTCGGTGTCCCCCAAGTGATGCTGTACTGATTGTACCCTTCCCGGATGGCATCAATCGCGGCTTCCTTGACCTCGTTGGGCGGTTCAAATCCGGGTGTCCCTTGCGATAGGTTGATTGCATCGTAGCGGTTGCAGAGCTGCGTCATGCCCCGGATGACCGATTCGGTGAACAAGGTTGATTTGTGTGAGAGCATCGGTTTTGAAGCTGATAATCCGTTTTTCATGTAAATTGCGCCACCTTACCGCTACATTGACTCCCCGCGGAGTAACATTGCACGGATGTCATACCTGCCCGGATGTTCGACCGGCAAGTCACCGTTCTCAATCATCACCTCAAGTGGTGAAGCGTGGGTCCGAACTGGCATCTGCACGACTTCATGTCGTCGTGCGGAGTCGTAGATCGCCATGATAATCTCGACAGCAGCACGTCCGTGTATCGCTTCGCCACGATGCCCACTTCGCCCTTCAATCCACGAGACTAGTTCGTGCACCTGTGCCACGGAAGGATTTTCCCCCTCCGCTCGGCGGTCTTCCCACTCTGCCCGCTTGCTATTGAGCAAAAGGGCGCGTTGTTCGGTCAGATCTATAATGCCGTCGGAACCGTAGATAATCCCGCCTTGGTAGTTAGGACCCGCAATCTCCTGAAGCAGCAGTCCGATGCAGCCCCCTTGGAATCCAATAATTCCTGCGCTCCGATCTTCAATCGGTATATCGCGTTCATAACGTTCGGTCTTGCGTTCAATGTTGCCCATGACCCATTCAGCGTCTGGATCGCCGAGGACATAGCGCATCATATCGAACAGATGTGAGCAGTCGTTCAGGAGACCTTGACCGCCTTTACACACAATTTGGCGTGGCTCTCCTATCGCACCGTTGGCAATCAACTGACGGGCATCTGTCCAGACAGGGTTGAATCGGCGTTGATGTGCGATAGCAACCTTGACGTTGTTTCGCTGCGCTGCAATCAACATCTCGTCGCACTCGCCGAGATTGATCGCCATCGGCTTCTCGCAGAGCACCGCCTTCGGTTTCCGGGCGCAAGCGGCGATTGTCATGGGTGCGTGGAGCCTGTGCCATGTCGCAACGCTCACAATATCAAGATTCTCTTTGTCGAGCATCTCGCGGGGATCGAGGTAGCGCGTCTGGATGTTGTAACTTTCCCCGAAATCGTTCAGCGCGTCTTCAACCGGATCGGCGATAGCGACAATTTCGACCTCCTCGACACCTTGATAACCGAGTGCATGCAGCCTCGCAATGCCGCCACAACCGATTATTGATTCCTTCCTCAATTAGCACGAACTGCTACTTGTTGTTTCGATGTCTGTTTGAATCGTGAAACGTGAAGCGTAATACGTAATGCGTAAAAAACTCGTTAGGGGATCACTAGTTCATTTCGTCCCGACGGCATAGGCGACTTTCACATAGGTTCGGGCATATTGGTTTGAATCCCGATTTATCGGAATAGAATGTCCCTACTATTATCGACTCGGGTTAATTAGGTGACCTTGACCAGTTGCTTACCGATATTACTTCCCTTCAACATCCCGATGAATGCAGCGGGGGCGCTCTCAAATCCTTCCGTGATCTCTTCTCGGTATTTCAGTTGTCCAGCCTGAATCCACTCTGCCATCTGTCTAAGCCCGTCGTCGTGTTTATCCGCAAATTCAAAGACAAGGAATCCTTCGATCTTTGCCCGCTTGACGATGAGGTGCCACAGGAACCGAGGACCCTGTTCCGGGTTTTCCAGATTATACTGGGAGATCTGACCGCAGATAGACACCCGCGCTTTCACGTTGATCAGGGGAAAGACGGCATCGGTGATCTCACCGCCGACGTTGTCGAAATAAACGTCGATCCCGTCCGGGCACTGCTCGGCTAACTTTGCACCGTAATCATCGGTGGTTTTGTAGTTGAACGCGGCGTCGAAGCCAAGTTCGTCCACGACATAATCCACCTTCCCGTCGTTGCCGGCACTACCAACGGCGCGGCAACCCTTTATCTTTGCAATCTGCCCTACCAATGAACCGACCGCACCCGCCGCGGCGGACACAAAAACTGTTTCTCCCGGCTGCGGGTCACAGATCTCCAACAAGCCGAAATAGGCTGTTAAGCCCGGCATACCGAGAATCCCCAAAGATGTCGATATGGGCGCGAGGGTTGGGTCCACTTTCCGGAGATTGCCCCCATCGGACACCCCATACTCCTGCCAACCCAGCCCACCTGTAGCGATATCTCCCACCTGAAAGTCCGGGGTTTTGGAAGCGATGACTTCGCCGACAACGCTGCCGACCATCGCTTCGCCGATCTGTACATTTGGGGCGTAGGAGGCTCTATCATTCATGCGTCCCCGCATATATGGGTCCACAGACAGATAATTGGTGCGTACAAGTACCTCGCCATCATCGGGAGTGGGAATAGGTTCGGTTACTAGGTCAAAATCTGATGGTTTTGGATAGCCAACGGGCCTCGCAGCTAGCGTAAATTTTCGATTGACGTTTGACATTGCAATATTTCCTCCGCAAAAAGGGATTGGGTAATAGATCAGATGCCATCTTTTTGGCACTCGGCACAGTATCCCAAGATTTCATTTCTATATTTCACCGGCTTGAATTGATGTGTTTTGCAAACCTCTTCTTGGAGCGCATCGATCTCCGGACTCTCGAACTCAATGATACTACTACATCGCAGGCAGATTAGATGGGCATGCTCTTGGCGTGAATGGATATGTTCATAATGGGATTGTTTTTGCGCATCAATTACCTCCGTCAGCAGCCCACTTTTGACCAGCAGCGGCAACGTCCGATAGATTGTCGCTCGCGAAGCGGTATATCCGTTTTGGCGCATGCGGATAAGCAGATCGTCTGCGCGGAAATGATCGTCGTAAGCGAAGACCTGTTCAAGGATGTTGCGCCGCTCCGACGTGAGGCGCAGTGCGTTGCTTTCAAGGTATTTGCTGAATTGTTGGATAATCTGTGGTTGAATCGGTTCTTTGTTTTCTTGCATGGTACGAACCTCCTTATTTATTTGGCGATTAATAGTGAGATTTGCTTTTTTGGGCTAAAGGATAAAATTGTAGATTTTAGATTGTTATAGGCGGCGTTCAATGCGCTCGCTGCTTGGATTTCCAGTTGTCGATAATGCTTCTTCAGTGCCCGCAGGTCATTAGCCTGCGTTAGCCTAGAACGGTTTAGCTCATTTTGCGGCGTTGTTCCCAACTAAGGGCAAGTATCTTTACGCAGTAGGCGTGAATGGCTTTTTGTCTGATACACGCTGCCGCCGACCAGATCGCGATTCTTAAAATCCTCATGCAATCTCCTGTCGTTGGACACCAATACTTTTACGTTTGCCATGAGAGCTAACGCGATAATATGTGGGTCGTTTGATCTAATTGTGCCTGTTCGGTTTAGTTCACTCTCTTTTGCTTCCACCTCTTGGGGCGGTATCTCTTTTAGTTGACCAGATTGTCTCAATAACTTGATTAAACCGGTCACTCCCCCTCTTTCCCATTCGTCTTCAAATTTCTTTGTATTCGAGTAAGCGATTTTGCCATTCTTTTGCCTCAACCAATTCCATACAGGCTCCATATCCTCATTGGTAGTGTCCTTAAATGCACTAAACATATTGGCATCCACAACAATACACATAATCAATCCTCAAACCCCATAAGCCTGCGGTACTCTGTCATAAAAAAATCTCTGTAATGTTGCGGCACCCCCTCCATATTACCCATCTTATCAAAACTGATATTATGCACCTTGACAACATTTCTTTTTGGCTCTAGGTATATCAGCGAAACATCTTCGGGACGGATATTGCCTTTCCTAATTTCAATACGCGCCCGATCAATCATATAATCGCTGTGTGTTTCAACAATACACCCCAACCTAAACTGGCTCGACATAGCCAGTAAAGAAGAGAGTTCCGCCTGCGCCCTCGGATGCAGATGGACTTCAGGCTGTTGTAATAAGAAGAAAGGCTTCTCCATCAGTGGCCCCCGACGAATCGGCGGATCTAAACTATTTACCAAAATTGGCAAAATTTGACTGACACCATAACCAACGTCAACAATATTAGAATTGGGCCCCCTTACCTTGACTTTCAGCTGGAATGGGTTACCCATAGACCCTCCGAGATTTTTAACGTCTATGTTCTGAAACATGCCCGAACGCTTGCCAAATTCGATTAGCTGCTCTTTCAAGCCTTCCCATCTCCCTCTCTCAGTCGCTTGCATCCGCATTAACTGCATCGGCACATGGCTCCCTTCAGGGTCATAAAATTCCCTTGTCGGGTCATATGTCCGCTTCGGACGAGAACGAATCGGTGCGGCACTAAATACAGCTATCCGTTCCCCAATCTGCCACCACGGAATTCCAATATCTTTTTCCTTTTTTCCTAAGAAGCTTACTAAGGCATCTTCCCCTTCTCCTCCATGAGAAAAACGATTAGAAAGAAAGGGGAAAGGAGTACGATCCAAAAAATCAGCATACATATCTACGCAATACTGATTCCGACCTTTGTTAAAGGAGGCTAAACGCATATTAGGAACTTCCCTCCACGTAGTCGCACCAACTTTTTTGACGGGTACATCTCTAAGCCATTCTGTTATGTCGTCAAATCTCCTCAAAACCATTTCACCATCAATGAATTTTATTGTGATTGACTTAACAATAGGCTCAAAGCCTCCCTTTTTCTTAGCAAATTCAACGACAAAGTCAAGATTTTCATTTTCCCCTCCAAAGGTAAATCCAAGTTCAAACGCTTTCTCTTCTTTCTTACTATTCCTGACGATATCCCTAAAAACTCCCATTGAATAGGGGTCTGAATTAAAATGTACCGACTCACCTCCCAAATAATTCGCTAACACCTGAAAACACCCCAACGCTGTAGTCTTGCCGGTACTATTTTCTCCAACCAAAAACGTCAGGGGCCGAATCTTGAACTCTTGGTGTCCGGCAAAGCAACGTACCTCTTCCATTGTGAATTGAGTGATGTTCATGGGGTTACCCCTCCGCTCCGAGAATCTTCGACCTGCGTTTCCTTTTTCCCATAGTCGATAGTGGTTTGTTCGTCTTGTTCAATGGCTATCTCTACCGTCTGCTTGGCACGTGCTATAAACATTCAACGCCCATCTGTTGGATTTAGGGTTTATCGTCATCTGACAGAGTCAGAATCAAACGCCAAGTTAATTTTCTTTATTAGAACCAACAGTTTATGCACAGATTGTTTAATTGGTTCCACAAAACCCAAGAGATGCAATATCGTAAAGACTGCCGCTACGATTATACTTAAATAAAGAATGCCCTTAACTAGCCTGCCTATTGCTGACGTTTTAATCTTTTGTCGGTTAAAGCCAAGTATTCCAATGATAATAAACGGCAGGTCCGAAATTGTATCAAGCACCCGTCCTAGGTAGAAGAATGGATTGAGCGTTCTGACAAATGTTGATTTGCGGCTGGAGTCATATTTTTCAATGGCTCTATCTATGCAAGCCAGCAGATTGTTCGGACCTATATCAAATTGATCAAGATGAAAAATATCTTCAATTAGATCGATCTCGGTTTCGTCACCTCCAACCGCTGAGGGTGGGGTCCAAGAAAACAGTGGATCTATTCCTGAATTAAGAATGATGGAATGTATTTCCTCCCTGAGTCGATTGATTTCGCGCTTAGCTTCCTTTGCAGCACTTTCTTCAACCCTGCCACCTCCAAAATCTACCCGGCTGTTATTGAAATATCGAATCATGAGGAAACGGAATTCCCTCAGTCTATTTAACCGTCTTTTATTCTCCCAAATTAATATCTTAGTGTGGTATCTCACTAATGTAATGTCTCCTTACAATAATTACTAGACGAATCCCGGCGCCGGTCCTTGCTAGGAGCACATTTATTGTTAAAACGCTTGCCTCGGGATTTGCGCTTCTCAATTTCTCAGATCATTCAAACCGCTTCACTTTTTCGCTCCATGGTAAGCAGTTTCCGCTTCCAATGTAACCCTCCCGCATAACCACCGAGCCCACCATCGCTACGGACGACACGGTGGCATGGCACGATAATCGCCAACGGATTCGCACCCATTGCCCCGCCGACAGCTCGCATCGCGTTCGGATTACCAATCTCCTGCGCAATCCAACCGTAGCTTTGAACCGTGCCATAAGGAATCCGAAGAGCAGTCTCCCAAACACGCTGCTGAAACGGCGTTCCAGTACCTAAATCGAGTTTAATATCGAAATCCACCGGCACGCCATTGAAATATTTAGTCAGCAACTCTACCGCTTCCAACAGTTCCGGATCAAGCGTGTTCCGGGTCAGCGGATATAGACCTCGCTTACCGTGTGAACCGTTGCGTAAACGGTCTTTTATGGCTACCTCCGTCGGTGCGCCAAAGGTAACACGAGTGAGGCCCTGATCCGATTTCGCAACGCCGACCCAGCCAAATGATGATTCAAAGCAGGTGTAATTCGTTATAGTCATACAGCAGCTCCAAGCTGGGAACCTTCGTCTGCTAGAATCGACTCTCCCTCAACTTCGATCCTCACCCACTCACGACTGAGCATCTCGAATAGGGTCATAACCTCCTGCCGCTGNGTGAGTGTCGCAAATTCCTCTTTTTGTACATCGCCGTCCTTGTTGAATTTCACAGGGGTAACCTGAATCTTTTTTAACTTTGCATCCACAGGCTAATTGCCTCCTTAAAAATTTGGTTTGTCATTCAAAGAGCTCGGTAACGGGGCACTGAAAACCCGGAATCACATCGTCACCAATCAAGGTATCGTCTCCGGAGAGGACTTCAACGGAAGAATCAGATTTATAAACGTAAACCTGACGAGATTTTGGATAGACTACCCAGATACATTTCACACCGGCTCCCAAGCACTCATTGACCTTTTCGAGGATTTCCCTCGGTCGATCGTATGGCGAAACCACTTCGACTATCAGATCAGGGACGATTTCCAGATAACCGTCAGAAGGGCTCTCAGGCAGCCTATGTTTTGCAATGAAAGCTGCGTCGGCAGCGCGGACCGTATCCGGATTTCGCGCAGTGTAAAATCCTGTTTCTGCTGCATATACCTTGCCAAGGTCATTCTGTTTAACATATATTTGCAGCAACGATCCAAGAATCATTGCCAACTCGCCATGAATATCTCCTGCTGGGCCCATCTGTATAATTCCTCCCCTTACCAATTCGACATGTCCAATCAGTTTGGAGGATATCTTAAGCAGTTGTTCCCCTGTGATTCTTTCTTGCGATTGCAGCGCGATCAACTCCTTCCAACCAAGTTGAGATTCTACCGTGCCCCTACGGTATTCTAAAACAGTCCAACTTTTAATAGGTGTGACAACTTGACAAAAACAATCTGCTCCGTGTCGCCATCCTTTTCGAGATTATTATTGTAGACCAGAAAGAATGTGCTTTCAGGCAGATATTCGTAGGCAAACAGCCCGAAAATCCGTCGCTCGTCATCAATCGTAAACTCTGCACTGGAGCGGAAGAACATCCGCTGTGCGAATTGATAGTTGATAGCGAACCGACGCGTCCACTGTTCCAGAACGCCATCCTCCACCAAGCGCTGCAGGGTCAGTTCCAGGTCTAGCTTCGCTGTCGGGCGAAACGTTATCTCTGGTCGAATGAAGAAAGTATCTTTATCATCTCGGATGCCGATCGTTCCAAAATTTCGAACCCTAACCCACTTGGGTGGAAACCAACCGGTGAAGAAATTCAGCACTCTATCCGTATAAGCTACACCGTCATCATCCACGTGATAATACCATTCCGGACCGGTAAAAACAAAGATATTCTTAACCCCAATCAACCCACGAATCTGATAGCGTTCGTTGGTCAGTTCGCCTGCATGGTTATAGAGACGGTCAACGACGCCCTCGCCGCGCAGGCGTTGTACCAACCCTGCGTACTGCTTATTGTACCGGGTTGTGAACTCAAGCCCGCGCCGATCCGTCCTCGGAATGAAACCGGTCTCCACATCAAAATTTTCTCCGATGTCGATATATCGTGCCTCAAAAGAAAATACATTCGCTCGACGCGAAAATTCGGCGAAGATAATATCATCGCTGATAGGGTCATCGCCCTCAAAACCCGACTTCCACTCTCTAGCGTATTCAAGATTGAGATTGACATCGGCGGGCAGCCGAAAACGGGCATCAATTCCCGACGCTCGGTCGTACAGACTCTGACCTTGTTTGTTCACCCCTAACAGTCCGATCGACGAGTTCTTGCCGAGTTCGCGTTGCACACGAAAGACGGAATAGTTGTATTCATCAGCCGGTAACTGATCTGTGTCCACTTCGTAAACGTTTAGCCGATCCCCTTGCTCTATGATAGTGTACTGTTTCTCTTCCATCGCATCTGTTATCAGCCATTTGCCCGCTTTATCTCTAACAGCAACAGCAGCCATATCAGAAAGCGAGATGTCATTCCTATCAAAGGTCTCGTGCAAATCCCGCGTGAGGATTTCCCGATCAAGGTACTGGCTGAACCGTGAATTTGTTTTGAACGCTGTGGTTTCCGGGCCCGCCTGTGCGTTCAGGAAGGCAAAATTGTAATCACTCAGTTTTCCAATCACCTTCCCGCCATACATAAGATCTTCGACACGGCGACTATAAAACAGCTCAACCGGCGTCTGGAAAAGTTCGTTTCCTTCCAAGAAGAACGGACGCTTCTCTGGAAAACGGAGTGGGATATCTGATAGGTTGACCAGATCCGGATCCGCCTCAATCTGCGCAAAATCGGGATTGAGCGTAAAGTCGACCGTCACACTTGAGAAAGGATACCGGACATCAAGACCTGCAGCGGTATTCAATTCGGGGTCCTGATCGCCTAT
>JAGWBT010000176.1:0-1746 GCA_021295755.1 Candidatus Poribacteria bacterium | reverse complement strand
GCGTATTGCCGTCCCCCAAGTTCTACCCACGACAACTCCTCCTGCTGCGACTCGTCGTTCCGCCAAAAATTGATTCCCCAAACCGCATGAGGGTTTTTCTTCGGAAAACGGAGTTCCGCAAACGGGATGGAAAACTCGGCTGTCCATCGGTCCTCATATGTCGCCGAGTGCCCTGACCAATCGCAGTCCCAAGAGATAGCAGAACCGACATTAGAGCTATTTCGCCTCACGTTCCCGCCCTCGTTTGTTATCCGTCGGTCTGTCTGCGTACTAAGGGCGTTTAACGCGAAAGCGTAGCAGTTACGTTGATCTAGATAGGTGTCAAGCAAAACTTCAACGTGGTCATCAGCGAAGAAAAAAGAGTCTCGCTGGACAGAATTTGCGGCGAGGACGTTCATATCACTCTTGAAACACTCAAAACCGACATACAACCGATTCTGATCATAGAGCAGGTAAACCTTCGTTTTATGGCTGGCAGGTTCGCCGGAATTCGGTTCAAACTGAATAAAGTCGCCGGCCTGTGCCGCCTTTTGCCAACAGAGATCATCTAGCTTTCCATCGATTTTCGGCGGCGAATCGGTCTCGACAGCTGCGATCTTTCTGAGCATCGGATCCGCTGCCGCGCGGATTGTGCTCAGGGGCATCGCAAGGGTGCCCGCTACAACTAAAGTTAATAAAAGTTTGATCATCCACTCCTCCAAGTTCCCTGTAGGATCTAATGCGCCCTATTTTCGCAAAAGGGAAACGAAAAAATGCAATTTCTGTAAAATAGCGTTTAACTTACATTATTATAGTGTTTCTTGACTATCTGTTCAATCTAAATCGTGTGGTTATGGGAAATAATTCGTAACTCTATCGTCCAAAATAGCGCTATCATTTTATCGTAGATTTTAACTCCGTGGTGGTGTATACTGAACCGCACATAGGCCTTATCATATTATTCTGTTAGGACTTACGCACTTCAGTCCTAAGAGCAGATAGGGATACAGATTTCGCTGATTTTCGCTAATAAAAAGAGAAAAGGGATAGAAATCTGTGTTCAACCCCGTTTATCAGTCACATTTGAATCTAGGACTTACGCAAATTCAGCACGCGACGCGAGATTTTTTTCCTCTGATAAGAGGGGAAAGACAAGGGAGAAGATCCCCTAACCCCCTAGCCCCCCTTATCAGGGGGAAACCCTTGTCAGCGGAGTTGCAGGGGGACTTATGAACCAACTGCGTAAGTCCTATCTGTTATACAGTGGGTATAGAGAAACAGATCTGTGTCTGCGAAAATTGCCCCCGTCCACTGAGGAGGAACGCATGAAAGGACAAAGAGTTGTTTGGCCCAGCCGGGCGAAGGTTGAAATTGAGGAATTTGAATTCCCATCCCTTGGAGATAACGAGATACTGGTCGCGACCGAATGTTCGCTTATCAGCCCAGGCACAGAACGTGCTTTCCTACTTGGACTGCCCAATGCACAAGGTCGCTACCCGTCATATCCCGGCTATAGCAATATCGGAGTGGTCATTGACAGTGGTAGAGATGTAGACGGTTACAAGATCGGTGATCGTGTCGTTTCATCCAAAGGGCATACGAGTCATTTCGTCGCCACACCGGATAGCCTTCTCAAGGTAACAGAGGCAACGTTATCATCGGAAGAAGGGGTATTTTTCAACCTGTGTACTATTGCGATGCAAGGGGTTCGGAAAGCCAAAATTGAACTTGGGGAACCGGTGCTTGTGTTGGGAGGCGGTCTGATCG
>JAGWBT010000175.1 GCA_021295755.1 Candidatus Poribacteria bacterium | reverse complement strand
CGATGAGTCGTTCAAAAATCTCCCCGCCTTCGATGATATTTTGCAGATTCGTCCCATCGATCCCGCTATAGGTATGGACGTCGATATTGCCGTACCACTGATCGATGTGCAGGGGCGGCAGCGCATCAAGAAAATCGTTCATCGCGCGGAGGTGATCGGGGTCAATCGCCCCCTTGATAATCGTGTAACCGTGCAGGTCGAACAGATATTCTTCCATCGGAGTTGGCATGTTCTATCTCCTCAACTCAACATAAGCGGAAAGGGGGTTGAACGTTTTGACGCTAAATTATTGTAAACGAGCCTTTCAGAAAAAGCAACAACTGATTTTGCCTAGAATAGGACTTACGCATTTCAGCACAGTTGGCGCGGGGTAAGATGCCCCCCCGATAAATCCCCGATGAATCTCCGATAAATTGAGACCGGGAGGAAGTCCGTGCCGAGACCAGGCAGGCGGGAGGCAAGCACCTACGGTTGGCTGCGTAAATCCTAAAAGTGTTAGATTTTGTTAGATTTTGCCAGGGGTGCCGTTAAAGTTAGGACTTACGCAGTAGGGGAGAATTCCGATTCTCGACAAGTATTGCGGGGCAAGTTCGAGCGGATCCGTCCGCGCAGCCTCTCCCGATTCATCGGGATTCTCGTGAAACGGAACGGGACAGGCGGATGCAAGCACCTACGGTTGGCTGCGTAAGTCCTATAGAATTCTCTCGTTTTATCCGTTGCTTAAAATTTCAATGTGCTATATAATCGGTTTGATGCTCTGCTGCCTACGCTTCAGGGACGAATAGATTGGCAATATTACTTATGGAGTGATTGAAATGGATTTGAGGGCCCCGGCTCATTTTTAACACCGACGGTCACTGGATCATCAATTACCAAGATCGATGGGAACCGGAGGACATCACCAAGATGATGCCCACGCTCGTCAATGCCGGCGTGGATGCACTTTCTGTCCTTGTCGGGATTGACGATGATCTGTCTTGGCGGGGGAGTCCCCATGGCAAACTGTGGGGGGACAACATTGAGGACTGGAACCCCGATCCTCTACCTACCGACATTCACGGTCATCCGTTGAAATCTGTTGAACCGTTGCACATTCACGGCAGACTTGTGAAGGAGATAGACGGCAGGATGCCCGCGAACGCCCATGAGTGTTTGTACAGGCTTTTTGCGAAGCTCCTCCAGGACGATTGAGGGTGCCAGAAAGCAGGATATGGCGGTCTACGGCTCCTTCCGTATGAACGATGCCCACGCCTGCGATGAAGCCCGTGGATGGTATGGCCGCTCTCAGCAGAAGACGGAAAGACTCGATCTACTTCTTGGATCTCCTGTTCCTAGCGGCGTTCACGGCGCGGACTGGGCCTTTTCTTGGAGATGGAACTACGCGAAAACGGAGGTAAGAGAACGTTTTCTAGGGCTATTCGACGAAACCCTAACCCGCTACGATTTCGATGGACTAGAACTGGATTTCAGTCGCGCGTCACCTTTCTTCCGCCCCGGTGAGATTATTGAGAATATTCCGACATTGACGCAGTTCATGCGGGACTCACAGGAGATTGTCAAGCGACACAGTGCGTCAAAGGATCGGGAGTTACAGCTTATCGTCCGGGTCCCTGTCGGCATTGGGGAAAATCTGGAGGCGGGAATGGACACAGAGACTTGGATACGCGAAGGACTTGCGGATATCCTCGTATTGGGTTCTCCGGGTTACTGCGTTCACGAGATTGATATCGGCAAAGCGGTTTCCTTTGCGAAGGAAAACGGGACTTTGGTATTCACAGGGTTCGATGGGGCTACGTATACGGTTTCGCCGCAGGAGGGCTATGAGCGCAGTCCTTCCAGTGTGCTGAGGGCTACCGCACTGAACGGCTATCGTGACGGTGCTGCCGGTGTCCATCTTTTCAATTACGATTATCCGTCCCATCGCGCCGGTCCTACCGACAGCAACGACTTCAACATTTTTGATGATTACCATCTCCAAACCGTACAAGATCTAAGGGAGACTTCGTCTCTGGAATGGCGGAACCGTTGTTATTACCTCCCGTCTCCTACTGGGGCGGGGAGAGCAGATCACCGCCTCCAAGTGCCGCGTAAGTTGGCACTCATGGGCAGAGGGGCAGGTCCTGAGCACGCGATGCGCCTTATCGTTCACGATGCCATTGACGGTGGAAAAGCCGAAGGGAGAATCGGGAAGACCGAGCTTAGGCTGCGCATGGAAGATTTTGAAGATTCGCTGGACCGCATCCACTTTGAGGTCAACGGAAAGGTCCTCCCCTTCACGCCGAGTCGGACAGTGACAAACAGTCAGGGTCAACAGTGGCTTGTGTTCGATAATCCACCGTTACAACAGGGACTCAACACCATCCTATTGCTCTTGGAAGGCATTGAAACGCCTGACCCTTGGCCCAGCGTACACCAATGTGAAATCTTGGTTTTAACGAGCGACTTGACGTAAATCCTTAAATCTCTAACTTTCCTTTCAGAAGGAGGTTCGTAATGAAACTAAAAGTCGGTATCATCGGTTGTGGGCGCATGGCGAATACCATTGAGGACGAACAGATAGCAAAAAGGAAACAGGGACCCTACCGCAGCGGTCTAATGTTACCCTACTGCCATGCGGGCGGCTATGCGGTCGTTGAGGAGACAGAAATGGTCGCCGCGTGCGATATCGTGGAGGAGAAGCGGAGGGCGTTTCAAGAACGTTGGAACGTGCCGCGGGGATATGCGGATCATCGCGAGTTAATTGATGTGGAGAAACCCGATATCCTCAGTATTACAACCCGCCCAGAGCAGCACGCTGAGGCGATGATTTACGGGGCGGAGCACGGTGTCAAAGGTATGTATGCCGAGAAACCGCTGTGCTGTTCACTCCTTGAGGCAGATGCCATCAATGAGGCGTTTGAGCGAAACGGTGTCTTCCTTGAATTCGGACCGATGCGTCGAAACTGGTCGATCTACCGACAAGCACACAGTATTGCTCATAGTGGGGCGTTGGGGGCGGTTCGGTCGGTGATTGGGTTCGCTGGCAACAGCATCGGCGGACACTTTCTTGACACGCTTCTTTATCTATTGGACGATCCCGAACCGGTCTCCATCCGTGGAACGCTAGGAGAACTGCATCACGCCGAAGGAGATACCGCCAATATGCGGTTCGTGCGCGATACAGCCATCCTGTCGGCGTATGTCGAATTTGATAACGGGACGACTCTCCATGCAGCAGCGACCGGAGCAAGCCGGGAGTATGAACTGGTTTGCGAGGCGGGGATTATCCGGATCCAGAACGATGGCGAATCTTTGTCTGTGCGTAAAAGCGAGGAACAACAGCGTGCCTACGATCCGATTGAAGTCGAGCCGGTAACGCCGTGGAGCGGCACCGAGCGCAAGGTCCGTGAGTTGGTGGAGTCGATAAGAACAGGGAGACCGGGAGTCAGCAATCTGCGGGCGACGATGCTGGGGACGGAGATCGGATTTGGTATTTATGAGTCACATCTAGGGGGCGGTGTTGCTGTCCATCCACCGGTTGCGAATCGTGAGCGTTGGGTGTCGAGTTGGTAGGGAATCCGGTATTTCTACTAACTCTTTCTGGTTCATCTAAAAAGAAACCGAGTTTTTGGCAAAAACTCGGTTTCTGTTATGCAATTCTTAATATGAGCTATTTTTTTAGAATTACTCCGGGCGTAATTCCCCCAGAGATGTCTCGTCAGGGGCTATGAAATCAACGGCGGGACTTTCGACGCGGCCATAGGCGTTCCACACCTTAAAGCCGAGCAACGCCAGCAGCTCCGGCGGTGCGTTCTCCAAGACCTCTTTTGATGTGCCGACGGTGAGATTCTCTTGCGTCCGGAATTGGGGGCCGCAGAATGTTGACAACACCCCTAGTCGCGGTCCGTCACTCACATTCGCGCCTGTCCCGTGCCACATACGACCATCGAACACCATCGCTGTACCGGCGGGACCTTCCGCAGCAATCGGTTCAACATCCTTATCCAGTTCTTTGTCTGGGTGCCGTCCCGTCAAATGGCTTCGGGGTACGAGGCGAGTGCCACCGTTGTCAGCGGTGAAATCAACCAACATCCACATAACGTTGGCAACGACGGCTGGCGCAATCATCGGCGGTGGACCGGTGTCATCAACATCTCGACGTTCCCGTGTAATTGACCCAACGGGAAGTGGAGAGCGATCACGCCGGGTCGGTGGCGGCATCCACCACTGATCGGTATGCAGATTCATCGCTACGCCGCCCGGCTTGGCGATATTAGCGGTATAGCACGACAACAGATATTGTTCGCCGAGGACATGCCCAATCAGGTCGTGGACATCCTTGTGGAGCAACGGTTCATGAAAAATCTCTCCCTTGTTAATCAGCATCCAGACTCGCTGATTGATACCGCTGTCCTTTTCCTTACCGCCATCTTCATGAGCAAGCCCTTGCTGCTTTTCTGCGGCTGCCTGTTCTATCAATCGAGTGCGTAACGCCTCAACTTGCTTTGGACTGAGCGCGTTGGCGAGCAGACAATAACCGAACTCGTCCAAATGTGTTTTCGCTAGATTAAGGTCAGTTGTCGGTTGGGGCAAAACATTTTTCGTTGTGCTCGTCATGATATCATCTCCATTATAATCAATCGTTTAGGGATCTTCTATAATATACCTATCGGCACAGTGTAACCCAAACGTCAAGAATCGGCGAATTTCCACACCGACAACGCGGTGCGACCGAAAATCCACTCCCGCTCTTCCTCGCTCAAATCGGAGAAGTAATCAAGCGGGAACTGAAGTGAACGGTGATATCCTTCCCTCGAACTGACCGGCGGAAAGTCGCTCCCCCACATTACCCGTTGCGGTCCAAACGCCTCCACAACCATGCGTGCCAGCGGAGGGACGTTCTCGAATGGATAAGGCAGGTTACAGAATTCCCCGAAGCCCGGCAGTTTTATTGTCAGGTTGGGGTGTTTTGCCAAGGCAAGAACGCGCTTCAACTCATCATACGGTGCCACTGCATCCGTGCCCACACCAGCTAAATGTTCGATGACGATCTGGAGGTCAGGAAACAGCTTCAGGACTTCAGCAAATCCGTCGCTGAGGAGCGTTGATGGGCTTGAAGGGGCACTGACGACAAGATTAAGTTCGGCAGCAGTACGCCACTGTGCGAGCGGATCAGACGCTTCCGCTCGTGAGTCTGCGGCGAGACGGATCCCCACAAGCCCTTGGTCCGCCCAATAGCGCATCCGCTCTCCATCGTCGGTGCTTTCCACAATCATCGCCGAGGCAAGCCGGTCTGGGTGGGCACCCAAACATTCAACATGATAACTATTGTTGGTAGTTCCCTGATGCTGAATTAAGACCGCGCGATCGACACCGGATTGCTCCATGTGGTAAAGCAGAGTTTCGATGGGTTCGTATTTGTTCAGTCCGGCATGACAGTGGGTATCGACGATAATCATTGGAGTGATCCTTTCTCTATCATTGGGTTTGGGAAAAGTTGCGCGATTACAGGCACACAATCTTTGTGCACTCTAGGCGCATCGACTTAGAGCCGTCCACCGGGTGTGTAGCCAACTCCTACTTTGACTTGAGTCCCTTCCATTTGCTCGACAACATGCTGGAAGCATTCCTCAACCGTTTTGAACGGGGGATTTGGATATGTTTCGAGGCTAAATCCTAAGTCGTTCGCGCCGAACATGAGCATGTCAACGCCGGGTTTGGCAAGTTTTCGTGCATTGATGATTGCATCAACGGATTCCAGTTGTAGACTGAGGATACCGTTGTTGTTCCACCATTCGGCGTACTCTAGCCGTTCCATATCTGGCTTGAAGCCATACCCCGAACTGGGTCCCCAACTCCGTTTTCCTATCGGCGAATAGTAGAAGGCATCGATCGCTTCATCAACCGTTGCCTCCGTTTCGACCTGCGGCACGACAATTGCCAATGGTCCCAGATCGAGGATATTTCCAATGAGATAAGCGTTCCGTGTATGTTTGATACGCAACTGAACGGGCATCCCCAACTCTTCCAAGTTAGCGCAAAATGAAACGAGTTTCTCTTCATTGAACGCCGAGTGTTGGGCGTCGGTCCCGATTAAATCGTAGGAGTCCTGATTGAGAATCGCTTCGAGTTCACTTTTTGAAGCACTTGTAGGTGCTCCGCCGATGTTAATAATTTCGCTGTTGTGTATCCGTTGTTTCAACGTGAGTTGTTCTGACATATCTATACGACCTCCTTTAGTCGTTGATTATATTAACCAATGGTGCTAGTTTGCAGCCGTTGATAACGTGAAACGTGATGCGTGAAACGTAAAAATCATTGGTTCAGCGGTTCATTTAGCCCCAGCGGGGCGACATGTGTTGGATTGGGTAGACGCACGATAAATCCAGAAAACCATTACTGGTAATGAATTGACAAAACTACCGGATATTTGCGGTTATGGCTTGGATATGTCTATCCAAGCCAAGCGGGTTTTACAACTAACAACTTACGTTATTATAATCTAAGTTGCTAGTACTGTGTCAGATAAATTATGCTTTTGTGTAATAATAAAATCGTTTGAATTTCTGCCGTGCTTGATTGAGAGTA
>JAGWBT010000174.1:1957-10870 GCA_021295755.1 Candidatus Poribacteria bacterium | reverse complement strand
AGCGTGGGTTGTCTCTCTCGACGAAGGAGCTGCATCCGAAAGCGTTAGAGTGGGAAGCGTCGTCGAGTGGTCGATCAGGACGGGTCGCGCGCCAGTTCGTTGATGACCTTGCAGGGCAGTTGGGATTGGACGGACCAGCATGATATAGGGATTCTAAGCTTTTGTATCGCAAGCCCTATCCTACAAACTATTATCCCGCGCCACCGTCTCAATCAGATGCGCATCCGGCAAGCCTGCTCGAACCTCCGGGTCATTGCTCGTCACGATGACTTGATGTTCTTCGGCAAGACGCTGAATGAAGTCAATCATCGCGCTCCGTCGATCTGGATCGAGATGGAGGGTCGGGTCATCGAAGACAAAGAAACCGAGTGCGCCCAGCGCTTCCGATAGCGCAGCTTTGAAGCAGAGGTAGAGCATCATCTTCTCGCTGCCGCTGAGGAGCAGCAGGTTGCGCTCAACGCCTTCGACATTGAGGGAGGGGAGTAGGTGCTGGCTTTTGAGATCAATCCGGGAGAACCGAGTTAGGTCCATCCGTTCTAGCCAACGTTGAATTTCCTTTTCCGCGGGTTGGAGGATTGTTCGTTGGAGAGAGGCAATTGTTTTTTCAACGCCATCGCAGGCGAGTTCAAAGCTCAGGCGCGTGCGTAGAATCTGATTCGCTTGGTGTTGGGTACGCTGCAGCTCTTCAAGTTTATGGGCGATAATCGCTTCTTCCTTATTGAGTCCGACAAGTCGTCGGCGCAAGCTGTCAATGCGGTATTTGAGCTGGCGTTGTTGCTCAGCGAGCTGTGCGGGATCGGCAGCGTCTTCGGATAAGGCACTCATTTGCCGAGGTGTTGTCGGAATTCGCGCTGAAGATTCGCAAGTTGTTTTTCGATCCGCCCAAGCTGTTCGACCTTGCCTTGCATCAGTTGATGCCGCTGCCTCAATCCGCGAAGGGCATTGATGTTCGCGGTATGTTCGTCGAGAGTTTTCTGCTGTGCTTCAAGTTCCTTTTGGCTGGCAGCTCTCGCCGATTCTTTCTCTTCAAGAATCCCCGCAATGATTTTTTGTTGTACCGGTTGATGGCAGGTCGGACAGTGTCCGTGATCGCTGTCAATTAACTGGCACAAGGTCTCGCATTCTGCCGTAAGCGTTTGGATCTGGCTGTTCAGGCTGCCAACGCCTCGAATAAGCTCATCTCGCTGTTTTTCTAGCCCACCCGCGCTAGCGGTCGCAACCTCAATTTCCTTAATAGAGGTTCGCAGGTGATCAAGGTCGGTGAAGCCGCTGAGCACCGATGCCCGTTCTTGGATTAGCCCGTCAATCTCCTTTTGGAATCGTTCGTGCGCTTGCGTCAATTCGGCGACAAGGACTGTATCGCTACCTTCACTCGCTTTCCCTACCAGCAACTCATATTCACCTTCCAAGTTCTTTAACTCTGCTTCAACCCGCTCAATTTCCTCACGATGGTTCTTGACCGTCGTCACCCGCATACTGCGCTGATGATCTTGTATCCGCTTCTCCTCTCGCTTGGCAACCCGCCGACCTTCAATGAAACGTTGGCGCACCTCCATCAGCCGATCTATCCCGAGCAGTGCGTTCAGCACATCGCGCCGATCTGCAGGCTGCCGGGCAAGGAACTCAAAAATTTCGCCTTCTCGTAGGAATGTCGCCGCCGCAAGGTGATGATAGCTGAAATGGAATTGCTTTCTCAGATCTTCGTCCGCTGAACGTTTGCCTGTGAACAGGATACGCCATTTCTCATCATTTTCCTCTTTCTGGCGGAGTTGGACTTCCCCCTGCGTCGATCGGAACAGTTGATAACTCTGCTCTCCATTGCGGAAATTGAGTCCGGCGGTGCCGCTGGATGCGCCTGATTGCGCCATTGCAGGCAAACCGATCTTAGGCACAATCGGCTTGCCTGTCAGCGCGAAAAAAATGGCATTAACAAGCGTGCTCTTGCCACTGAAATTGGGACCGAAGATGAGATTTACCCCATCGCTCAGATCGAAATCCCTCCGGTCAAAACAGCCGAAAGATTTGAGGATGATACGTTCAAGTCGCATACGTTAATCTCCCGAACTGTCATCGATCATATCGTAAAGCATCTGAACGGTCACGTTATCGACACCATGCTCAATCGCAAAGCGAAATGCTTGGACAACAGCCGAAACTTCGGTTGTTCCGAGGACTGAGCGATATTTGCTCTCAGATTCGATTAGTTTTTCGACTTCCCGCTCATAGATTTCACCCAATTCGTTCTCAAGTGTGGAGGGCATCTGTTCGGTGTGGCTCCTAGAGGATTAGTGAACCAATGAACCCATAACCATTTGTCCATCACGTTTTACGCATCACGTTACATTAGGATTGGGGTAGGTGTGTAGTGATCACACATTAATCTGATCCAGGATCTCCGCAATCTGAATAGCGTTTAATGCGGCACCTTTGCGGAGGTTGTCTGCGACGACCCACAGGTTCAACCCATTTTCGATCGAGTCGTCCTCACGGATACGTCCGACGTATACATCATCTTGTCCTGCAGCGTTGATAGCCAGCGGATAATCCCGACTTTTCGGGGCATCGATCACAGTCACACCGCGGGCTTGAGAAAGAATCCGACGCGCCTCATCAGCGGTGAGCTTGCTGTCCGTCTGAATGTTAATTGATTCAGAATGGGCGAAGAACACCGGCACCCGAACGGTTGTCGCTGAGACTCCGATGGTATCGTTCTCAAGAATTTTATGTGTTTCCTTAACCATCTTGATCTCTTCTTCACTGTAACCGTTATCGGCGAAGGGCCAATCGAAGGCGACGTTAAACGCCATCTGATGCGGAAACTGATCGCATGTGATGGGACGTCCTTCCAACGCAGCCGTCGTTTGATCTATCAGTTCAAGAACAGCCGAACCACTTTTTCCCGAAACACTTTGATAGGTCGAAACAACGATACGCTTAAGTCCCGCTTCGTCGTAGAGTGGCTTGAGTGCCAAAAGCATCTGAATAGTTGAACAATTGGGGTTGGAGATCAAGCCTTGATGCCGCATTGCTGCTTGCATATTTACTTCGGGAATCACCAACGGCGTATCTGCGTCCAGCCGAAATGCACTGGTGTTGTCAATAACAAGACACCCCTTTTCTACCGCAGTCGGTATAAACTCACGGCTGACAGACGCACCCGCTGACGAAAACACCAAATCGACATCATCGAATGAATCATGCGTTAACTCTTCGACAACGATAGGTTGATCTTTGAACGTTAAAATCTCACCGGCAGAACGATGGGAAGCGAGCAACTTCAGCGAAGCGACGGAGAATGCGCGTTCTTCCAGAATCTGCCGCATTGTCGTGCCAACCGCTCCTGTTGCCCCAACGATGGCGACACGGTAGCTCCTATCCATCTTATAGTCCTCTTGAAAAATTAGATTGTGCAGGTCTTGTTGTAGCTGAATTTCCAAGGGATATTCTACCAAAATTTGAGAAGAAAACTCATATCGCCCTCAATTGAACCGGCATTGCATCAAAGACCAAATCTTTATGCCGATTTAGGTACTTTTTATTTACAATTGTGGATCGACGATTCTAGCGAGATGTAGTAAACTAAAAATAGATGTATTGGTTGCCTCGAAAATCGACACAACTGGGAAGGAGACCTTGGCGGGCTATGGAAAACATCGAAAACCAACTGGATCGATTAGAACAGGACGGTTTCATACTGATAGAGGGTGCATTATCCCCGGAGGAGACAGAACATATTCGGCAACGTATCAACCATGCCCGCGAGATGGGATGGGAGGAAGGACTTAACGCCGTAGGCAATATGTGGTTTGACACCTTACTAGACCGGGAACCAGAAACGTATGCCCCATTGGTAGGCCATCCGAGCATCCGCCCTTACCTCGAAGGCATGATGGGGAAGCAGTGCCAACTACGGAGTTTGCGTGCACACATCAACCCGGGCCCATATCTTCAAGAGTGGCACCTAGATTTCTACGGCTATTGGCAGGAGAAACGAGAAGCGGACAAGTATCGCTTTGCAGTATCTCCCATTAGCCTCAACGCAACCTACTATTTTCAGGACAACGCCCCCGGTTCAGGACACCTAAAATATGTCAAAGGCGGACATCTTGTCGAACCGCCCCATCTATATCCCTTGGACCGTCCCAAGTTTGAGGCGTGGTGCGAAGCACAAGAGCACGTTATCCTCTATCCGAAAGCTGGCGACTGCGTGGTGTTCATCAACCACATTCCGCACCAAGGCGCAAAAGAACGGGACGATATGGAGCGGAGCAATGTGGTATGCCATTATCAGGTGACGCCAATGTATGATGGGATATGGCATGTCTCACGTCCACGCGGATATGCGGGAACATTCCCATTCGCGAATTAAGTCCGCAGCTCCCTTTTCAGTTACCACACTCCGTGCGTAAGAACTTAAACAATGGAAGGCAAAAAGATTAGGAGTTTAACAACCTCCGTCAGCCTTCCTTTCCCACCCTTCCCCCGATTCACTTCTGATATTAATATGCTTACCAAGGAAATGGTTGTCAATCTCCCGTCACTGCCGGGCGTCTACTTTTTTCTTAGCAGGTCTGGAGAAATTCTCTACATCGGCAAGGCAAAATCTCTCAAAAAACGGGTTCGGTCGTACCTGTATAATTCCAAGCAAAATCGTTGGGGCAAAATCAAACGGTTAGTGCAACACGCCACACAAGTTGAGTACCAAGTTTGTGCGTCGGAGTTAGAGGCGCTATTGCTCGAAGCCCGCCTAATCAAACACCATCAACCCCCATACAACACCAGTCTGAAATCTGTCCGTAGATCTCCGTTCATTAAGATCTCTACCAACGAGGATTTCCCGAAGGTAACAATCGTATTCAAGGAAGAAGCTGACAAGGCACGATATTTTGGACCGTATTCAAGCCTGAGATGGACAAGGGAGGTTATTGAGGTCTTACATCGAATTTTTCCGATTCGGACCTGCGACGGGACCATCACCCCACTGCCAGATTTTAAACCCTGCTTCAGCTACCACTTAAAACGCTGTCAAGCCCCTTGTGCCGCGAAAGTCAACCGCAAAGCCTATCGTGCGATGATCAGAGATGTGATTCGGATACTGGAAGGGAAGTATAAAGCAGTCATTAAGAAATTGACTATAGAGCGAAACCAAGAGGCAATCGCTCTACGCTTTGAGCGTGCGGCAGCTTTACAGAAGCGTATTGAACAGATCGAGCGGGTGTTTGTTTACCTCGACGTACATCGTCGGTAAGGTGTAAGGATTACGCGGAAGGGGCTTGGGGTGGGAAGATGGTAGTGACTGGAATTTGGTCGGTCAAAGATCCTCTGAAACAGACCGAGGCAGTGAAGCAAACCTTGCACAGATTAAACACCTTAACAAGGTTTGCTCGCCTATGATCTCAAATTGTGTCAATTCAGAAATCGTTTTATAGCTCTCCCGTCCGCAATTTCTGAATATAGTTTTCGTTGATATTGTTCGATGGATGGCGGAGTGTACGGTGAGGTTCAGGAAAGTCCTTGAGCAGCTTCTGGTATTCCCCTATTGCTTCGTCAACCCTGTCTGCTTTCTCATAGATGAAGCCGATCCAATATTGTGCCTGCCTTCGCGTATCGTAATCGTAGGTCGGATTATCAGAGACTTTACGATAAGCATTAATTGCGCCGTCAGTATCTTCCTTCGCGTAGTAAATCTGTCCAACATAGAACTGCATATTGGATGTATTCTCATTGTGCGGATATTTTTCTATAGCGCTCTCCAGTTGGATAATCGCCTCGTCATACTTTTGCAGCTTCTCATACGCCCAACCGATGTTAAAGTGTGCATCCTGCGCCATTTTAACATCCGGGTATTTGTCAATCACCATCTGATAACTCTCAATCGCTTCATCATATTTTGCTTCAGCAAAATAGGTTTGGCCGATGCCAAACTGTGCGAGTGGGGCAAGTTCCTCATGTCCCGAATCGACAACGTTCTGAAATTCGACCCGTGCTTTGTCGTAGGCTTGTCGCTCGGTAAAGATCATCCCTGTGTAATACACAATACTATGGAGGAGTTCGCTGCCTAGGAAGTCTTCGCGTAACCCATCAAACGCCTCAAGTGCAGCTGTCCAAGTCCCTTTTCCGTAGAGACACATCGCCTTGTTGAATCGGGATTCGTCTGCGAGCGCACTGCCCGGATAGTCTTGGATGAGTTGATCAAACATCGCCGATGCCCGATCGTAGTAGGCATCTGCGCTCTCAACGCTCTCTGATTGTTTTATATTTTCCGCCAGTCGATAGTAAGCAATGGCGATGGTATACAGCGAATCGTCCGTCCATTCGCTGTCAGGATAGGTACTAATTAGCCGTCGAAATAGAGCAAAGGCTTCCTCGTCTGTCCGTCCAAGCCGCGACGCCAACTGATAGATAGCATCATCTGCCCAACGATTATCAGGATATTTCTCGAATACATGTCGGTATAAACCTCTGACCTCGCTTACACGCTTCTGGTCTTCATCCTCAAGAGTTACGGGCGGGGTATCCGCTTTTTGAGCCTTTTCCCACGCCGCATCCGCGTTTGTGTAGTAGGCAACTATGCTGTTTGCTGAATTTGTCGCCCTACCAATAAAAAAGCCAATTACTAAGGCTGCAACAACGATAATTTCTACAATGATGAACCTTTTCATTTTTTGGACTCCTGTTGGTATATTTTACTTCTATTAGCTTATTTTTTTCCCGAAAACATGAACGCATTTTATCATCTTTGCTTGAAGGTGTCAAGCACCGATTGACATCGAACGCCACATCCAGGAGATTGTACGTTTTTGTGGAACTGAACGGAACGACCCGTTCTAAACAGCTAATCGACCAACTCAGATTACCAGAGTCCAGAAAATTAAATTGATGTGCCGTTTAGAATTGTGATAGGATGCTTAAGAGTTGGCTCATGTAAAGACATGGTGCAACCGAAACCGATTGAATTCATGAGTTCACTCGTTTATTGGTGAGCCAATGTACTAATGAACAAATTGTTTTCACGTTTCACGCATCACGTTTTACGCTTTTTGTGTTTTGCACTTTCTTTTAACATGAGCCTAAGAGTTTATACACAAAAAAGAGGGATATGTTCCAATTTTATTGTCGGTTTGGCTGAATGCTTTATGCAAGCGGTGTGGACAAGTTTGCACTTGATTTTTTAGGGTCAATGATGCTAAAGTTGTGCCTGATGGTAACGGGGAAATCCGTCAAGAATTCCAAGCCGTCAGGATTAGGTGGACATCAAAACTTCGGAGGACAAAATATGCAATCACCACATGGGATAAATTTTTCAGGATTTCGACCTTCCGCGATGGGCAGAAACGGCATGGTGACATCAGGACACATGCTCGCATCACAGGCTGGGGTTCAAGCGATCTTAGCGGGCGGGAACGCTGTGGATGCCGCAGTCGCAACAGCAACGGCGTTGGGCGTGGTTGAGCCGGCAGGATCTGGCGTCGGCGGAGATGGGTTTATTCTGATTTACTGGGCGGAAACAGGCACGGTAACGGGTGTGAATGCTACGGGGCCAGCACCTTACGCAGCGACCCGCGAACTGTACCTGAAGGATGGCGGGATTCCGATGAAGGGTATCCGCAGCGTCTCGGTGCCGGGGATTGCCGATGGCTGGCTTAAAGCACACGAGCGTTACGGCGCACTTAAACTGGAGCAGGCGTTTGAACCAGCAATTTCGCTCTGTGAGAACGGTTTCCCCATTAGCCACAACCTTGCTGGTGGTCTCAGAGGCGAGAATCCGCGTTTTGCCCAAGACCCATACACGCGCCCGATATTTACCAATGACGGTGCCCCACCGAAATCGGGGGAAGTTATCTACAATAAGAATCTGGGGAAGACTTTGCGGAAAATCGCCGCAGAAGGACGCGGCACCCTTTATGAAGGTGAAATCGCCAGAGCGATCGTCGAATTCAGTGAAAAGTATGATGGGCTGTTGACCGAGAAAGATCTCGCAGATTATCACGCCCGCTGGAGTGAGCCGATCCACACAAACTATCGGGGATATGAGGTCTATGAGATGCCACCCAATTCGAGTGGGCATATCTTATTGCAGGAGTTGAATATTGTCGAGCAGTTCGATCTACAATCGATGGGCTGTAACACAGCTGAAAGCGTGCACCTGATGGTCGAAGCGAAAAAACTCTCGTTTGCAGATCGGGAGAAATATATGGCAGACCCAGATTGGGTCGATGTTCCCATTACAGGTATGTTGTCCAAAGATTATGCTAAAATGCAGGCTAAACGCATCGATCCCAATCGAGCTGCAACGGATGTTCCCTCCGGAGGTCCCGAACAGTTTGAGGACACCACCTGCTTCTGCACAGCGGACGGCGCGGGCAATGCTGTTTGCGTGTTGCAGAGCATACAGTCGGGATTTGGGTCAAGTCTTGTTGCTGGAGACACCGGCGTCTTGCTCAACAACCGGATGACGTATTGGCATCTTGAGGCAGACCATCCCAACTGTCTCATGCCCGGCAAGCGAGTCCGTCACACTATGAACCCTGTGATTGTGACAAAGGATGGTAACCCCTTCCTCATCTGTGGAACACCGGGAGCAGACACACAGGTACAAACCAATCTCCAGTTGATTACACACGTCGTTGATTTCGGCATGACGCCGCAGGAAGCTGTTGAGGCACCACGTTGGCGCAACCTTCAGAATCCGATGGAATCGACCATACCCCACACCTGTGAGGATGCACTTCAGCTAGAAGGACGGTTTCCTGAAGATGTCCGCAATGGACTCGCCCAACGCGGGCATGACCTCCGGATTTTGGGAGATTGGGATGGCCCCGGCAGCGCGCAGGCAATTCAGATTATCCCCGACTCAAACGCACTCATCGGCGGCTCAGATCCACGACGGGATGGTTATGCGGTCGGCTGGTA
>JAGWBT010000174.1:0-1929 GCA_021295755.1 Candidatus Poribacteria bacterium | reverse complement strand
AATCTGTCAAATGCCAGCAGAACCTAATTGTATCACGCTATTATTGCACCAAGGGAGATTATAAGAACCGGAGCCCGAACCATGAAGATTTTTGTGCCAGGCCGCATCTGCCTCTTTGGTGAACATACCGATTGGGCGGGCGGCCACCGTCGCACCAACGCCGACTTAGAGAAGGGTTACGCAATCATCGCTAGTACCAATCAGGGGCTTCATGCCGAGGTCAGTTCCCACCCAACCAAACTGATTCTACGGGCCACCCTCAGCGATGGCACACGTATGGACCCGTTTGAAGTGCCCATGGAAAGCGAGGCGCTCCTCGCCGAAGCACAAAAGGGCAGCTTTTTTAGTTATGCTGCTGGCGTCGCCTACCAGATTCTGACGCACTATCAGGTACATGGGCTTGAGATCGACAACTACCTGACCGATCTCCCTGCAAAGAAGGGGCTTTCATCCAGTGCTGCAACCTGCGTCCTTGTCGCTCGTGCCTTCAATCGAATCTATGATTTGAAGATGACTGTCCGCGGCGAAATGGAATACGCTTACATCGGTGAGATTACCACACCTTCGCGTTGCGGGCGGATGGATCAAGGCTGCGCTTACGGCAATCGACCCATTATGATGATCTTTGACGGCACGTGTCGCAAGACTTACACTTCGTCATCGTCGATCTGGGAGCGGGCAAGGATACGCGGCTGATACTTAACAGGCTCAATCACTGTTATCCCTTTGCCGAAGACGAAATGCAAAGGAATGTCCAAAAATATCTCGGTCCAATCAGCACAGGGATAACGCATGAAGCATACAAAGCATTACATCAAGGCGATGCAGTGGAGATCGGGAAATTGATGAAAAAGGCACAGGCGGAATTTGATAAGTACGTTCAACCTGCCTGTCCGTCGGAACTCACAGCGCCTATGCTGCATAAAGTTCTCAATTACGATCCTATTCAGCCATATATACTCGGTGGGAAAGGTGTCGGTTCGCAAGGAGACGGCACCGCACAATTTATCGTTAAGGATCAGGAAAGCCAGCAGAAGGCTATCGAAGTCATCGAACGAGATCTGAAGATGTCCTGTCTGAAACTGGTTATTCAGGCAGGGCGGCGTGTGCGAAAAGCGGTGATTCCCGCCGCGGGTTTTGGCACCCGTCTATTTCCAGCATCAAAGGCGATAAAGAAAGAACTTTTCCCTATCATTGATCAATCCGGCAAACCGAAGCCGGTTATCATGGCAATAGTTGAAGAAGCAATCCATGCCGGTATCGAAGAGGTTTGCCTTGTTGTGCAAGGCAGAGACCGCGAACTCTTTGAACGATTTTTCAAGACGCCTCCACTGATTGAGAATTTCAATAAGCTGCCGCAGGAAGATCAGGAGTATTCCCAGTATCTGATGGACCTAGGACAGCGAGTCACGTTTGTGACCCAAGATGTTCAGGAGGGATTCGGACACGCTGTCTTTTGTGCACGAGAATGGGTCAATGGCGAACCGTTTTTGCTGATGCTGGGAGACCATCTCTATACCTCTGATAATCAGGTTTCGTGTGCACGGCAGATTCTGGATGTATATGAACGGGTGGAGCATAGTGTGGTTGGGTTGAAAGCTACACCTTCAGGCCAGATCCACAACTTTGGGTGTGTGACCGGCAATTGGCAACAGCCGGATACAATTCTTTCAATAACAGAATTCTACGAAAAACCCGATGTTGAGTATGCTCGACAGCATCTTCAGGTAGAAGGGTTGGACCCAGATGAATTCCTGACGGTGTTCGGCATGTATGTGTTGACCCCAAAAATTTTCGACTACCTCGAAGAGAACATCTCCCATAGTCTTCGCGAGCGAGGCGAGTTTCAACTGACCTCCTGTCTAGACAAATTGCGGAAAGAGGATAACTTTTCCGGCTACGTTGTCAAAGGCAGATGTTTTGATATCG
>JAGWBT010000173.1 GCA_021295755.1 Candidatus Poribacteria bacterium | reverse complement strand
TTGCCGACCACAATGGCGCTCATTTACAATGTGGTAGTCACCCTAACGGTGCTAATCACCTTTAATTCCCTTCTCAAGCGTTTCCTGCCACGTTTTGCCCTCAAACAGCAAGAGTTTTTGACGGTCTTTGTGATGCTTTCAATTTCTTCAGCGATCTCCGGGCACGACATGATGCAAACAGTTGTGCCGACGGTTCCCGACGGTTTCTGGTTCGCCACCCCTGAAAATGAATGGAAAGCACTCTTTTGGCGATACATTCCGCCCTGGTTCACGATAAACGACTTTTCAGGAGTGGAAGCCTTCTATGATGGTGAAAGCACATTTTACACCGAAATCCATATCCGGGCTTGGCTGCGCCCTATCTTCTGGTGGACGCTATTTTTGACGACACTTATCTGGGTGATGATCTGTCTAAATATCCTAGTTCGCAGGCAGTGGATTGAACATGAACGATTAGCATATCCAATCGTCCAGCTACCGTTGGAAATGACCCGTCCCGACGGCAGGCTTTTTCGATCGAAGATGATGTGGCTTGGATTTGCTATCGCGGGTGGAATTAATCTGATCAATGGATTCCATTTCTTTTTTCCGGCACTGCCAGAACTCCCGGTGCGCCACGCAGAGATTGGTCAATACTTCACCCAAAAACCGTTTAACGCTATCGGCTGGACACCGGTCTATATTCGCTCCTTCGCCATTGGACTTGCTTTTCTGACACCGTTGGAGATGTCTTTTTCGTTATGGTTTTTCTATTGGTTCTGGAAAGGGGAACGGGTATTGGGGAGTGCGCTTGGGCTGACAGCACTGCCTGACTTTCCCTACGATTGGTCACAGGTCATGGGCGGATATTTGGCGCTCGCGTGCTTTGCACTTTATGGCGGAAGACGTTACTTTCTTTCAATCTGTCGGAGCATCTTTTCATTTCAACGAGAACACAGCGGAAACGGAAGGCAAACTCAACCCTCCGCGGAAATTGGCGTTGACAATATTTACCGGCTTGACGAGTCAAAAGAGCCAATGTCATACCGGTGGGCATCTGTTGGATTGATCTGCGGGTTAATCATTCTGCTGGCTTTTTCGTATAAAGGTGGAATGGCATTGTGGACCGTAGGAATTTATTTTCTTATCTACTATCTTTTGGGAATGAGTATCACGCGGGTTCGTGCCGAAGTGGGACCACCAATGAATCGCGTCAGATCCACACCGCATGAATTTCTCATCAATCTATTTGGCACGCGGCGGCTGTCCCCCGGTAGCCTCACCATGATGCGGTTTTATTTTACGTTTAATCGCGGTTCCCGTGCCCATCCGATGCCCCATACCCTCGAAGGGTTAAAAATCGCCGAAGAATCAAAGATGAATTCAGGGAGACTGGTTGTCGCGATGATGTTAGCAACGGTCATGGGAATTCTTGCCGCTTTCTGGGCATACCTCGTTGTCGGCTACGAAATCGGCGTGGTCAGTGGCTTGGGCACTGGTGGGTATAATCTCCTACAAAGTTGGCTTTATCATCCGACCGACACAGACATTCCGGGCGTCGTTTTTACAGGATTTGGTTTCTTCTTTACCGGTTTCCTCTGGTGGCTACGAACACGATTTCCCCTCCTGCCTTTTCATCCAGCGGGCTACCTCCTCAGTGTTGAGCGGTGGACGATGGGAAGACTCTGGTTTTCGATATTCATCGCGTGGGCAGTCAAGACCGTGTTGCTTAAAGCGGGTGGAATCCGTCTATATCGAAAAGCGTTCCCTCTCTTTTTGGGATTGATTCTTGGAGAGTTTATCATCGGTGGTGGGTGGGTGCTTATTCGACTCCTGTGGGACATCGAAGTGTATTCGTTTTATCGGTGATGCAGTTTGCAACCGATAAAGAGAAGCGTTCCAAACTTTTTTGAAACATATACTGACCATCTGTGTCTATCTATTCTGAACGTTAAATTGTCACAAACGAGATAAGCCGATGCCACAAACAGATTGTCGGAAAGACGATAGAACTTTATCCCACTCAACCGATGCAAGTCAAGCGGATGATAACGAATTAGTCAAACGGGTGTGTAGAGGCGAGGCACAGTTGTTCAGGCTGTTGATTGAGCGTCACCAACAGCATATCTTCAACCTGTGTTATCGTATGCTCCGACAGTTTGAGGAGGCGGATGATGCAACACAGGATACGTTCCTGAAGGCATATCGTTCCCTGAAGCAATTTCGCGGTGACGCCCGCCTAAAAACATGGCTATGTCGAATTGCTCGGAACGAGTGCCTTAATCGTTTGCGCCATGAAAATATGGCTTCACTTGATAAGCAACTGGCAACAGATTACAGTTTTCAGATTGCCGATTCAACGCCATCGCCGTTGGAGTTGATTGAGCAGCGGGAAACCCAATCCATCGTTCACGAGGCTATTAACAAACTCCCGCACCGGTATCGGTTGGTTATCACGCTCTTTCACCTCAACGGACTTTCCTACGAAGAGATCTCGCAGGTGATGGAAATTCCGATGGGAACGGTGAAAACCCATATCTTTCGCGCAAGAGAACTGCTAAAATCGAAGTTGCAAGCCTTTGTAGAAGGAAAAATATGAACCATGGATTGTAAAAATTTTGAAGAGCTGTCTCAATTATACATAGATGCGGCGCTCGATGACGAGCGTATTTCTCAGTTTGAAGTCCATCTGCTCGCCTGTAATGGTTGCAAGCAGAAGATGGAATACCTACAAGCGACTCTCCGCGGCATCGAAAGCTACCCACAGCTTGACGCCCCTTCAGATTTGGCGGATAACGTGATGGAGAGAATAGAGGGGACCGCATCGTCGTGGGACTTCTCTCAAGAGCTAGTATACATCACAAATGTATCAAGGCAACTCGCTAGCGGACAATTGACAAGATTCCTCAAAGCGTTCGCCACAATGATTGTTAGTTTAATTTTATTACCGCCTAGAATCTACCTTCGCGCTTTTGCAATCGTATTCCAGCGAATTCACACCGTGCTAGTGAGATGGAGCCATTTCTCGAAAACTCAAACACTGCATTCGATTGAATCATCACGCCGTTCACTCGCCAAATCTCATCGAAATCCGCTGAAACGGGTTTATCCAAATATATTGTATCACTTGAATCCGCTGACGAAATTGACATATCAACCGATTAACAGCCTGAGGCGTCACACGTTATTCAATTAACTCAACCTTAGAAACAGTAGGAGGAACAACAATGGATACACAAACTACATCAACGCAGCCAGAATCTGGCAGTTACAAAGGGAAATCATTGAAGATTCTCGTATTCGACGGTGATTTAGAAGCACCAGCCGTGTGTGTTGCACTACCGCTATCTCTTGTAAAGTTGGCAGGACGGCTCCTGCCGCCGTCTGCAAAGCTGATACCACTCATGGTCGATCTCGCAATAAGTCAAAATAAGCAGTTTGAGGAATCTGCCCAACTGATTCGTGAGAAATACGCTAATTTTGACTTCGTTGAGACTTTCACCACCATCTGTGGAGTGATTGAAGAAGGGATTGACGAACTCGAAGATATCGGGACATTTGACTTTGTGTCGGTACTTGATGGAAATGACGGCGTGACGATTCGCATCGAGTAATGTCACGACTGGAGGGCATCATGAGCAGGTTAAGTCAGCGGCGTGTCGCACTCGTTCTAAGAGTTCGCATCCTCAACGGAGATGCAGTCAAATCGGAGCGGAATATCTGGATTCCCCTTCCGCTTCTCCTTCTCCTTGCGTTCGTTCTGGATATGTTTGTCTGCGTTTCTGTTCATGTGGCTTCAATCGTGTTCCTCGCCTTTGGCAAGAAAAGATGGAGGGATTCGTTTCAAAAACTGCTATCGTTTCTAAGAGCCGCAACGCG
The DNA here is from genome assembly GCA_021295755.1 of Candidatus Poribacteria bacterium. Classification (NCBI taxonomy): domain Bacteria; phylum Candidatus Poribacteria; species Candidatus Poribacteria bacterium. The sequence goes on along the minus strand of JAGWBT010000173.1, from coordinate 1,665 downwards.
ATTTTTTTTTCTGACACGATTGAGTTACGGTCTGCTGCGTCATGGGAATGCGCTCGAAATCCGTGTGGTTGATGGAGGAAGCGGTTTCGTTGTTTCGGCAGAATGACCCACGATTCCAAGTCTAATGTCAGAACACCCGAGTGTCTCCACAAGAAATTTTAGGACGCAGATAAGCCTTTCCACTCAGTTCCCAGGCGTGCCCCCCAATTCGATATGACGCTGCGCGGATTCGGATGCTCAATCTGCCATCGGTTTAGTCTAGCTTCTTGGGCAAGCAGGTTTGCGCGACACGAATCAATTACATCTTCATATCCTGACTGACTCATCAAATTCCGTGTTTCCCACGGATCTTCCTGTAGATCGAAAAGCTGCGCCCGTCCAAGACGCGATGCGTCCGGTCCCGGCGGACGGAAATCCTCCGGGTCAGCAGGCTTATACTCCGTAACATATTTATATCTATCCGCGACAACCGCTCGTCCCCAGTAATTGCTTTCCACATAGGCGAATTCACGCCAAGGTCTTACATCACCTTCTGCAAGCGGACGCACGCTCATACCTCCAATTCTTGGAATTTCGCCTCGCTCGACCTGCACGGATTCCGGCGCATCTATACCAGCATAATCATAAACTGTGGGGACCACATCCACGCCAGAGATAAAATGTTCCCTATCGAAACGGTTTTTCTGTACCGGCACACCGTCCCCCAAGCAAGCAACGATGAACGGGACACGAATGCTTTCCTCGTATAGCGTGAACTTTTGAAACATCTGATGACTGCCACACGCTTCGCCGTGATCTGCACTGAAGACGATAATCGTGTCGTCGCAGAAAGGTGTCTGTTCAAGTACGTTAAGCACGATACCGATCTCCGCATCAACCTTTTCGATGAATCGGTAATAGTTCCAGATCAAATACCGCCAATGGAACTCGTCCCAGTCTCGCACTCCATTCAGAATTGCCGAGTGAATGAGCGCGTCATCGGTTCTGCGGCAGACCTGCTGCAACACAGTTTCGCTTTCATCGTAATGGAAGTTTTCAGGCAGCGGCGGCAAGTCATCTTCAGTAACAATTCCCTGCCGCAACGGATTTGGAATGCGCTTTTCCTCGTGGTTGTGCAGATATTCACACACATCGTGCGGATTGACGTAACCAATCTGTAGGTAGAATGGTGCGTTACCGTCGTAGGTTGTCAGAAAATCTATCACAGCGTGCGTAGAAGCTGAATCGTAATATTCCCCACCACCTGCACCGATGTCACGTTTGCCATAATACAGGGTGTGGAAACTTTCGCGGACATTTCTACCCGGTACGTGCCACTTGCCACAATGGAAAGCGTTGTATCCGCTGGCATTCAGAATTTGTCCAATATCCTGAATTTCCTCGTGCATATGCCCACCGTTAAAAGGCACCCCCGTCTCTGAAGTGTAAAGTCCCGTTGCCCAACTTGATCGCGTAGCAGCACATACCGGATCGCTACAGTAAGAACGCATGAAAGATGTCCCGTTTCGGTGGAGGCGGTCAATGTTCGGCGTGTGCACGTATGGATTTCCATAAGCGGAAACAGCGTTCCAAGATTGCTGATCCGTATTGATAAAGAGGATATTCGGTCGTTTGTTCATGCACTGCCTCCCACGATTTCTCTAAGCACAAGGGTTTGGAAGAAGT
>JAGWBT010000172.1:16687-17021 GCA_021295755.1 Candidatus Poribacteria bacterium | reverse complement strand
TATACTGCCAGACATGGACTAATTCGTGGATGAGGGTGTCATCGGCCATATTGTTGCCATAGATCGTGTTCTCGACCGTGATCGCTACACGATTTTCACCTAATGTGCGACCCACCAAGCTTTTATCCGAAATTCTGACCTCCCCGAGGTCAATCATATCTTCAAAAAAGCCCTCTGCTATGTCTATTTCGCGTGTTTTCAACTTACGTTCCTTGGCTGACTCCGACTCACGGAATCCGTCCGGGCTATCGTCCTTCCTATTCCTCGTAAATACTTCTCGCTGCTCCGTAGGAAAGAGCAGCTCCCGAAGTCCTTCTTGCTCTTTCCGAGTAAG
>JAGWBT010000172.1:9223-16526 GCA_021295755.1 Candidatus Poribacteria bacterium | reverse complement strand
TAACGGACGATTAGAGCGTGAAATACGGAGGAGTTTAGAGGGTTGTAACGCCTTCATCGCTGAGTTATCACTTGAACATCGCGCAGGTTGAGGATTGTGGAAACATATTCCAATTTGACGGGTTTACCTACCGAATCTAAGCGGATGATAAAATACATCTCCGCCGGATGGGGGGTATCTTCGGTCTGAATCGCAACGCTATAAAGTCTCTCCGGGGTTAAGGGCAAAGCGGGACTTTTCTCTTTGTATCCCGGCAGTGCTTTACCGTAGGTGATGCAAGCGTAGGTGTTCACCGGTGGGTCAGAGCCGTCAGGTGTGTATTCTAAAACCCACGCCGTTTGGTCGCCTCCCTCCCACAACCCCCGCCATGGATTACCCGATTCGCGCCATTCGATTCGCTCGTCATTGACCTTATCACCCCGAATTACCGCAATTTCCGTTATGGGAAGGGGCTCTGACTTTCCACCGTGGAGACAGAATGTCGGTGCCATTATTTCTGAATGGGGGTGGATGCTAGGCGTCCCTGCCATAATTACACACCCACTTGTTACAAGCAGACCGATTAGCGCGACAAGACATCTTAACATTTTGTTACCTCCTAATTTTCTTCTTCAGTAGAACTTGAACGCCTCGATTGCAGTTCTTCATGCCACTGCTGAAATTCCCACATGAAGAGGTGATATAGCTCGAAAAGCGCTGCATCATTGGGAAGTTTGTTTCCACCCTTGTAACCCTCGTTACGTATTGGTGGCTTATTCTTAACGAGAACTAGGTAAGCATCTGCGAGGATCGCGGCTTGTTGTTCAAAATTGTATTCGCGAAAAGTTTTCCGATTCGGGTCCCCGGCGGAGGCAACGTTATATTGCGAGTTGCCAAAGACCTGCCCTTACGGGTGATAGCAGCTCATTCTTATACTGCCAGACATGGACTAATTCGTGGATGATGAGCCAATCGCTCATATTGTTGCCATAGATCGTGTTCTCAACCGTCATCGCCACACGATTTTTGCCTAATGTGCGCCCCACCAAACTTTTATCCGAAATTCTGACCTCCTCGAGGTCAATCATATCTCCAAAAAAGGGCTCTGCTTCCTCTATCTCGCGTGGATACAACTTACGCTCCTTGGCTGACTCCGACTCACGGTATGGGTCCGGGCTATCGTCCATTTCACCTCCCGCAAATACTTCTCGCTGCTCCGTAGGAAAGAGCAGCTTCCGAAGTCCTTCCTGCTCTTTCCGAGAATCGCATTGGGTGCTACCTCCCCCTCTTTGTGGTGCGGTCAACATCTTGGATTTGGTGTTTGTTGCCCAACAGTTCAGCTAATAGTCGTTAGAGGTTACGGCATACGGCGTGTGCCTACTAACCTTTGGTGCTAGTTTAGTGAGAAAGTTTTTTCTACATTGTTCAAGTCGCTTTGGATCCCGACTTATCGGGGAGTGCTATAAACATGTCGCCCCGCTGGGGCTAAACGAACCGATGAACCGATGATTTTTACGTTTCACGCATCCCGTTTCACGTTATCAACAGCTGCAAGCTAGCACCATTGGTTACTACTTTTAGTGCGTTGGGTTTCACTAGGGTTCACCCCAAACTGCGGGATAAGTTCGCAGGTTGAGCGTAGCGCATTCCCGATTTCATCGAAGGCAGGCGGAGATCTCGGCTCAAATTTACCCATTTTTCCCGCAGATAGGCATAAGTTGAAGCGTCCATGTGGACAACATCCCTCCGCTCGGTGGGGCTGAGCGACTTACGCAGTTGAACGCTCAAAGCTAACCCCTTCCGCTAGTCCCGATTCATAGGAACCTACACCTCTATTTCAATGCTCTACCGGCACGATTCGGCAATTTGGCAGGGCCCTGTCAGGTCCCAGAAAAATTTTACCCTCCCATCGGGGGTTCATCATTGACGGGTATCTCTCTGAACCCCGATGGGGCCTAGCTTCAGGGCGTTTGTAGATTTTTACCACCCAACAAAGGGGCGTGTAGACGGCTTTTTGACCTGCCAAATACGCACTGTTTATGAACTGTTTTTCACTGAAATGGCACCATAACCTCGCCAAATGTTAGGGATTTGGAAGGGCACTGACAGGTCAAAACTCTGAAGTGCGTAAGTTCTATTGGGTTGCTTTTCCGCCAATCTGTCCAATCTAACCGATTCGGTGCATTCGGATCAAATTTCATCTCGTTTCCTCGCTTTGACACTTCACACTACACTTCTCCCTCAATTTGGAGCCCCCGAATGGTTACGGGCCCTGTCCCCTCCAGTCGGAAACGCAGCCGCTTGCCAATCCGTTCAATCGGGATCCGTTGGAAATAAAGGTCATCTCGCGTCTCAAACTGGCGTTCCGTTGGTTCCTCCTGCGTATCCAGCCATGTCTTCAGCGTGATGTCCGTCCCCGCAGCAGCGGATAACAACAACTCCGCGAACCGCTTGGTGAGGTTTCCAGCACCCTGCTCCTGCCCATGAATCAGATTCGATTCCCAGGCCCACGGCAAATTCGTGTTGGTGTTCTCTCCCATTCGCCATTGAATCTGCTTGAAGTTGGCGTCTCCTGCGACATAGAACCGACTGGCATTTGATGCAAACTGCGTCGCTGTCTCACCTACCCATCGTACCCAGTGTCGATCATCGAACAGGAAGAAACTATCGGTGATCCCTTCATCGTCCAAAGATTGCAGCCGAACAAAAAAGAGCATGGTGTCGTCTTCAAAGAAGAGCACCGCACCGCGCTGGACAATTTTCGCATCGAAGAACCCATCTAGCGCCGCTTCGCTGAGAAACTGAACACTTGAAGCGTCCGTTAGGTACAACCCATAACTGCCGACAAAACCGAGTGAATTCTTAAACGTGCCCCAACTGTAACCGTCAAGCGGACCGACACCCGAAATCTCATCAGAATCAAAGTCAGACGAATCAAGCCCCGTGAGTCGGTATAACCCGTCGTGCCCACCGAACAGCAACACCTCCCGATGACTCGCGCAGAAATCCACACGCCCCGGTCGTGTCCGTCTGATTTCATTGGTCGCAGGGAACGCCCAAATAGCTTGAACCGTACCCCGAAAATCGGAATAGATTAGCCTATCCCCCGCCGGCGCGAAGATACGTCCTTGATGATAATGAATCTGCTTCACTTCACCCGGCAGCCTTTTATTGTTTTCGTTGACATACAGCTCCCCATCCTTCCAAGTTAAATTTTTATTTGCATCAGAATCGGGATTCGGATATTCACCGAAATCTTTAAAACTGCCTATTCTTCTTGGTAGATACCCGATACGACGATAAGGAAAGTTGTCCAAGTCTAACACTGCATCATCATCCAAGGCCTCCAGATGGTCCCCGACATCCTCTGTTCTGTAGAGATAGATTCCTGTTGCTTGATTATCAGCTGAATCAAGCAGATTTTCAACATGGATAACAAACAATACACCTTCATCGTCTTTATAGCCAAGCGGATAATCCGTGTCTATCCGCACCGGTTCGGAACTGACCGATTCCATACCGTTAAACAAAGCATCTGCTACAACTTCGCCAAGGCCCGCCTCAATCCTTCGTACATATGTTATTTTATACAGATATGTGAAGTTGCCTCGAGCAGCATCTTCACCATTATACTCACTGCGGAGCGTAAAATAAGGTGCCGATATGGGAGGATTCGTTTTGGAGAAAATGACCTCTGGTGGATCTAAACCTAACGAGTAGGCACGCAATGTTCTTCCTTCGCGAAGATCTATCCAAAACCCCTGATCGCTTCCTTCGGAAGTAATTACTATATAATCTCTGAATGTAGAAACAATAGAAATACGACCACTCAGCAGATTCTCTGTTCCAAAATAGCTCATAGATATGGCAGTTTCTTCGTCTAAATTGTCCAACTCACGCAGATAAAGTAGAGCATTATTGCGCAGCACCAACAGATACTTTTCCGATGCAGCGATACCCGTAATATCCGCACCCCCCGGTCCGACCGTCCTAAAGTTCGGACGCAAGCGCAGAAACCCATCGCCGTCTACCTGCAAGTTCTCGATATCCGCGGCATAGTTCTCACCACCCCCGGCGCGGGCAGGTTTTGTGTGTAATCCCCGGCTAAAATTTTCGGTTCGCCAAATCGTTGCCATAGTGCGTGAAACGTAGCGTAAAACGTAATGCGTAAAGAATTGTCAAGCAGATAACCCTTTACTTGTTACGCATTATTCTTCTTACGTTTCATTCCTCCTTTCAAATTGTTCAATCAGTTCGACAAGAGCGGTGTAGTTGGGTAGCTGCGGCGTGTCTTCGGAGGCGGGTGGATTCCCCACTGTTTCATCAAACAGGTGTGGAAACCGTTTCTCAAGCAACCATGCTGCCTGCCGCCACGACCGCGTTTCGGTCTTGACGATCTTTATCACATTGCCATTCGCATCCAGTTCGGTTCGCACCTGGCTATCGCCGTCCAAGACCTGCCGGAGGAGCACCTGATATGATGACCGCACCGCCAGTTGGTATGCGTTATAGAAATCTGTATGTTGCTCGGTCTCTTTCGCTTCTCCCTTTTCCAACCAGTTATACAGTGTTTTTCGACTGATCCCTACAGCAGCGCAGGCATCGGATTTATTCATTCCTTCTGCAATGTGGGCGCAGAATCTGGTCTGTAGGTCTGCTGTGAGTTTTGCCATTTTGTGTGTAAAATGTTACCTTTTGTGGTAGAATAGGGGTGGGGCATGGGTTCAAGAGTTCATTGTGTTGGGTTTCGCTGACGCCCTACCCAACCTACAACTCAAGACGCTGGAGTGAAAAGCGGTTACGGCATACAGCGTATGCCTACTACGTTAGTATGATGCGTGAATCGCCCGGAGTTGTCAGGAAGTAAATCATTGCTTATGGAAATTCTTGTAATCATTCTTATCCTGCTAGTGGTATGTAGCATTCCTTCAGCCAGAGCCATCGCTAAAGCGAGACTAAAGGAAGAACAGAAGGAGGCGCGTAAACAAGCGCGGATCCAAAGGCACGGCAAGCTAAAGGGACGCCTCTTTCATGCACTTCTTGAAGAGGGTTGGGGGTGTCTCTTGATATTGGTTATAGCGATGGCGATCTTACTCTTTATTCTGCTGCGTCCGCTTCTCTTCCATCCGTGAGATGACCGCATTCACTATAGTATCAATATGCGCCTGACCTTTATCCCCTTTCTCGAATTTTAATCCCTTCAAGATCCCTTCAACCCTTTTGCGTGCTTCGTCAACCGGGATTGCAGTATTTGCAAGATCTTCAGCGAGTCGATCAACATCTGACGCGCTTATCAGCGGGACTCTAACCGCTTGCAGCGGATCCTTTGAGATATCCAACCCCCACGCCTTTGAAAACGCCTTGATCGGCACATCAACCACAGCGTTTGCTATATCAACTATTGCCTCCGCTATTTTTTGAGGGGCATCTTTTTCTGAGACCTTGTCCCCTTCGCCAGTTTGATCCGGCTCTCCCGATGCTTCGAGCACCGGATTAGAGAGGTCAAACTGGGTAAAATCTATATCTGACAAAAGAAAATCCGGATCCGCAGAGCGGATAATCTCTCCCCCCGCATTCTTTAATCCCAACAATCCTATAGACTCCATATCTGCTCGTAGTCGTTCTTTCAGCTTTTCAGCTTCATTCATATAGTATTGCTGCAGCGCCGCAGCAAGTTGATATGCACTTTGTCTTGCCTGCGGGGTGAGTTCCGACCCTTTTGTGAGTCTTTCGCGGAGTTCAAATAACTCATCAAGAATACCCCGTTTTGCAGCGTAAGCCTCGATTTGACCTTGCATCGAAGCGTTGCCTTGCCCAATAAGTTTGCCAAGGACTATGCCAATCATGTTCTTAGCTTCCAGACCTGTATTATCCTTAAGGTTCTCAAGCACCTGAAAGAGCGACTTTACATCTCTAAGATTCTGGTATACCTTGCCACTCCCCGTAGGATTTGTGAGTTTATTGAAGACATTGTCTAATCTTTTCTGTGCTTCCGGCGAGATCATTCCCAGATTCGCATAAGCCCTATTTAAGTCTTGATACGCTTTTGCCTTCGCCTCTGGACTGTTTTGTGCTTTTTCGTAATCCTGCGTTGCCGCCTCCACCTTGGGATTCGACTCCGACGGGAGTTGAAGTTCATCGTTCTTAATGTCGGTTTCCTCGACCGGTTGCTGCCCCTCAAGTGTAGGCTGCTCAGTTGCCTGCTGCGGCTCTCTGTTCGGCGGCTCTACCAGTTGAGTAGATTCTCCACCTTCCCCCTTTGGATCTGTTGCCGATCTCTGCTGTGCCTCCGCAATTTTCTTTTTCAGAATCTCGATATACCCATTCGCTGCGGCGATATCGCCCTGCATCGCTAACTTAGCTTTCTCGACGGCGAAGTCACGCATCTCCTTTTTTCGTGCATCTGATTCCTGATCCGCTGCCATCCGGGCGCGAGCGTATATCCCACCGCCGCGCACCAATCCACGCACGAGTGTTTTCACAAATCCTTCTTCTTGTATTGCCATCTTATAATGCCTCCGGGCTTAACTCCTTGAGTTTTGCCAATAAGTCTTGGATAGTAGTGAGCGTTTTATCCAGTCCCATCAAATCGGTATCCATCTGCTTCTGCTTCCCAAGCTGAAAGAGATATTGCGTGATTCCCTGTATATCTCCTAGGAACCCATCGTCTTCTTGCATCATCTGCCGTGACAAGTCGAATGTTTTTAGCTCATAATCATCGAGCCGTGTCCGCGCGAGTTGCTGCGCCTGTAGAAACGGTGCCTGTTCCACTTGAGCCAATTCTTCCAACGCAGCACCGGAGGTATCCAACCCGCGCTGGGCGATGTTGGCCGCTACCCGGTTGAGGACCGGCTCGTTCGCCCGCTGAATGTCTTGCCGTTCCGCCGGCGTAAAGTGCCCCTTTGCCTGACGGCGCAGCTCGCCGAGCCGTTCTCGGCGTGCCTGAAAAATCTCTTTCTCCAGCCGCTCACGCGGACTCTCTGTGAACGAGTCCCAAAGCCCGCCCACCAACGGCAATCCGATGGAGAGGGCGGCAAGATAGGGATTGCCTGTTGCGCCCAACGCACCCATGATGCCCTTTAGCAAGTTACCTGTGTTGTGTGTGGCAAGCGGCTTGGCAACCGAGGCGATTCCACCTACTGCGTTAGACCCGGTGGCTCGGTTGAGTAAATCTATACTTAAATCTTCTGGAGTAAACTGCATCATCTACCTCCTTGCGTGATGCGTTGTGTGTAAGAATTATGGATTATCTAACTCCACTTTAGCCCTAAAACCGCGTCTTTTAAGGCGGGGATACAGGGACGCTTTAGCATAGTTTTTCGAG
>JAGWBT010000172.1:1096-8889 GCA_021295755.1 Candidatus Poribacteria bacterium | reverse complement strand
GCTAAACTCTAAGAACGAGAATGTGGAATTGCTAACAAAACAATCCCCGTTCTTTAGAGCGGGGAGCGGTCAATCGTCACGTATTATTTTCTTTAGCTGCCTCCTATCAGATAATCGTCCGTCCCGATGATGGTGACGTTGACCCGTTTATCGTCAGGGTTTGTGTACTTGACCCACACCGCATCACCGCGTAGTAACGGCAGCGGATTCCCCACTAAGAATGTCAGGTCTGTCGCAGCAGGCGGTTCTGACGGGTCACTGCTTTCAATAACGATGTCAAAATTCTCACCGTCCGCACTGTCGTAGATGACCTCTACATTGCCAGCCATCGTCGGCACCTCATCGAGCGAAACCAATACAAGTAGTACCGCGCCTTGGACTTTTGGCTGCCAGACCAGATCCACTGCGGTCGCATTAAATTCGCCGGATTTTCGTTGTATCATTGTGTGAAACGTGAAGCCCCGATTTATCGGGGCTTCCCTCCTTTCGTGATGCGTGAAATGTAATGCGTAAGGATATCGTTGGGTTTCGCTGTCGCTCTACCCAACCTACGGGAGACTGCAAGAACTGTACAGGTTGGGAAACCTGTACCTACTATGTTCTGCTTCCTTGCGTCATTGCGTTAAAAAAATCTATGCGATGGTGGTGTTGTTGAAGCCGTTCTGTGTGGTGTCCTTGACATCTACATCTCTGCGGGTGCTGCCAGTCCCGTTAAAGCGGGATTCCCATGAATTTAGGCTCTGGCTAATTCGATTCTCGACCAACGGAATCGCCTTGAGGTATTCGTCATTGGAGAGCTGCCGATAGAACTGTGCCGTCGTGTCGAGCCCCATCCTTTGAACGCGTGCCCAATGCAGTATTTCGTAGATCAGTGTGTCGTTAAATTCATCGTCCAGTTCAAGTGAATCGTTGTCGTTGTTGATGTCTGTCGGTGTGATTACTCGATGCCGCCGCGCCACGAACACTGCAATCGACTCTTCGCCTGCTTCGTCGTTGCGGGTAGGTGCCGGTGCGACAATCATCGCATGCCCACTGGTGTGCGGCGAAACAATCCGGATTTCATCATCAACATCAAACCTGTCCTTCGTGCCTCCACTGAGTGCACCATACGCCAACTTAAAAACAGGTGAAGGAAAATCAGGATGATCATCGCTCATCAGATTTGTAACCGTGCCTTCGGCATGACCTGCTGACAGATTGATGAGGATATCGCCTATCCGAATTGAACGCTCATCTGCAATCAACGGAATCGTTATCTGCCGTACAAGATGTTCTACCCGCGACGCATCGTTGTCTACATCGTATACCGTGCTGACAAACTTTTCTGCCCTCGCGTTCTGCCACATCGAAAACGTGCGTGGCGGTCCCCCGCCAGGATATGCTGCGCGTGCTTCCACATCGTTAAAAAATCCGCGCTCCAAGTCGCACCATGTCCCGCTCTTATATTTTGCTTTGCGGATATAGAGGGAACCCGGTGGCAGGGCATACTGGTATTGCCCCGCAATGACCGGGTGATGCCACTGTTCATGGATAGATCGGCTCCGCGTCGATATTCGGTTTGTCGCACGATTCAGCGCGAAAAGCATTCGGTCCCGATCGTGGAAATCGACATTCGGATCGCCAATTAAGAGTTGCGCCTCTTCAATAACTTCCCGTGCTGTCATAATATGTAAAACGTAAAACGCAAAACGTAAAGGGGTGCTTTGATTACGTTTCACGTTTCACGTTTTATGCCTCCTATCTGATTGTTGCCTCGTTGAAAGCGTTCCTAGCACGAGCGTAGGCATAGCTCAGGGGGCCGTCAGGGATGTTCAGACACACCAACGCCAATGCGTTGGCAGTCAATTGATCCGTTGCTGCCAGCCCTTGACCGATTCCACGGGCACTTGTATTGTGTCCCGCAACCAAGCCGTCCGCTGTCGGCACAACGATGCCGCCCGCGCTTATATCGGTTCCGTCGAAATCTGCCAAGCAAGCGGTGATTCCAGAACGCTTCACCCAGCAGAACTTGCCGATGTCCTCTGAAGTTGCCTCCGTTTGGATAACGCCTTCGACCAGATCACTTGCACCATCGCCCTGGCGTCCTTCGCCGGGGAAGAACAGTAGGAACTTAGAGGTGTTATCCAGCGCGGTTACCCACCCTCTGTTTTTATTGCGGTTGAGGCTGTCCGTCAGGACAAAGACCTTCGCCGTGTCGTCGTTGTTCTCCAAGATGTAGAACTGCTGACCGACTCCAGTTCCCTGCGAAATATAACCGATTGCGCCTCGCAGGTCTTGGGTGACACTTGAAAGTTGAAAGCCGTTGTTGGTCGTCAGCTTATCGCTACCAACTGGCGCGGCTGCAGAAACTGCGCCGGGGTTTGTCGAGACTAAGTCGTCGTGTTTGCTTGAACGAACTATCTGCCCGAATTTCATCGCCTCGCATATCCGGACGTAGCCCCAACGTTCACCGTTAATATCAGTAATTCCGATGCCGAGCCTTGCCCGCTGATCTTCGTGCAAAGCCCCGTAGTCAAACCTCGAAAAATCCATTTTTTCCTCCTTTTTATCCGCGAATCTACGCGAATCTACACAAATCTTTTTTTAATTAGCGAAGATTCGCGCGGATTCGTGGATGTCTTTTATGCGCTGAGATTACGCACGGCGAAGTTTTTCCATCTGTATCCGCCACAGAACGCGAACAGATAGCGCATCTCCGAGTAGATCGTATCCGTCTGACCCTGTGCCCGGTCGTATTCGTCCGTCCAGACAGGTAACGTCGTGTTGTAACCGAGGTTATAGCCCGGCTCGGTGAACGGATCCGGCGGCGGCATCTGGCTCATGACCTCCTCTGCATTGGGCGGCACCCACTGCATCATCTTCAAGCCTGCGCCCCGTGTGGAGTTTGTCCCGCCGACATCACCGATGTGGATGTGCCATGCCGCGTCCTCCGGTGCTTCGTTGTCGGCGAAGTAGAATGTCCGATCATACAGCAAGACCGTTTCGCTCCTGCGCCACATACCGTAGCCGACGGAGATGGGAAGTTTATCACTGCCCTCCGCTTTCCGTGTCAGCGTGGTGAACAGCTTGTAGTGCAGCGGACAGATCCAGTAGCCCGGTATCGATGCGGACATCGCCACGTTGTACTCGTGCAGCACGTCGTAGCTGATGGTCGTGGACGCACCCGGATCAAAGATCTGTGGGATATGCCGATAATACTTCGCATCGCCCGTCAGATCGTTAGGCGGTCCTGAACCACCCCACGGGTTATGGGCTCTGCCATCCTGCCAGTTGCCTAACTCGGCGGGTGCCAGACCGTGCCAGTCCGCGTTCTCATCGAACAGCGTCGGCAACCCTTCCGGCGCGTATTCGGGACGGTCATCGAACAGGTAGTTCTCCCAGAGTGCTTTGGAGATCTGCGTTTTGGTGCGTTGTGCTGCCCCCATGACCGCTTCCTTGTGAATGTCGTAGACACGCATCATATCGCGCTCGCCGCCGGACATATCGGCAACTTCCTTCTCCATGATTTGCTTGGTTGTCATCCCCGTTGACTTGACGATCTCATCGCCTTGGATGACAATATCTGCCTCGAAACCGCTCCAGAGCGCGCGGCTCGATACCGGCTCGCCGGTGTCAACCACTTGCCCTTTCTCCGGCGCCCCTCGATAGGAACGCCCACGTGCGATCTCGGTCTGCCACGTAAGTTCAATATCGTTTCCCGCGGGACCTGTTACGTTCTCCGCCCGCGCTTTAAGGATTAACGCGGTCCTCGACTCGCTGACCAAGCCGTCTGCCATCACTTCCGGCATCACATACGCATCAACCGCGTTGTTCACTCGTCCCCAGATACTCATTGTTTAACCTCCAATTAAAAAAGAAATGAAAACGGGAAAACCGGAACACGGGAAAACCAGAAAAGGTATTCATTCTCTCGTTCTCTCGTTTTCTCGCCTTCTCGTTTTCTCTATTGATTGCCGAAGAGCATTCTTCGGATGCCTGTCATCGTGTTCTGCCCAGCGAAACGGTCCTCCTTTGCACCGCCGTTCAGTGCCACCGATCTTTTCTTATCGTTGGCTTCTGCCTGTTCCTTCTCTTGGCGTTTCCGCTGAACTTCCTTCTGGATGCGGTCCGCCGTTACAATGTCGCGCTCAAATACCGCGGCGACATACTCCTCGGTCTGCACCTCCGACGCATCGGGGTTCAGCCGTTTGAAATCGTCCTGTGCGTATCGAATGTTCTGCTGAATCTCCATTGCAGTCAAGCGTAAGTCTGCCTGCTGCTCTGCTGTGGGTTCTGGTGCGCCTCGAAGTGCCTGAATTCTTGGATCGTTGTCCACAAACTTCTGTGCGAATTGCATAAAACCGAGCGACTGTTGCTCTGCGTTGGCTTCGGTCTCAGTCTCAGCCGATGTATCTGCGGCTTGTTGTGTCTCGCCACCTGTTGCTTGATCGTCGTCTGTTCCGAGATCAGGGGTGGCGGTCATTTCATCTGCCATAATTTTTCTCCTTTTTGTATAGGGTTACGGCACACGGCGTGTGCCTACTACTTTTGGTGAGATCAATAAAAAACCCCGAATCGGGCAGTTGTGTTGGTTCATCGGTTCGTTAAATGAACTGATGAATTAACAGCAGATACCGCCCCTTCGGGGTTGATCTGGGTGAATCAATTATGAAGCCGTGAATACCGCTCTGTTAGGGTTGATTCACGACGTTTTTTTATACGCGCCTTGAGTACAGATTCGGAAATCTTTACCCATGACGTGTGAAACGTGATGCGTGAGGATATTGTTGGGTTTCGCTGCGCTCTACCCAACCTACGATGCTGTTACCGTTTTCTCATCGTTCAACGGGTGGTACGGTTTCTAAGCCTGCGATGGATGCCTCGTCGATCGGGGATTGGGGGTTGCCCAACGACAGCCCCGGCGGCGGGGTTATCGCCTGAACCAGATCTGCTTCGGACAAGCCGTAGCTCGACTTCAGCCCGACCATCTCCATCAGTCGCTCTGGCTTAATCCGTATTCCCATACCCATCAGCATTGAGATTACCTGCAACTTGCCGAGCGGCGTCTGCGGCAATGATGAGGTGTCCGGCGTCGAAACCATGAATGGTTGGTAACGTGCCTCCTCCGATAGCTCTGGTAGATCATAGCCCATCCGCCACCGGTTCGGCTTCGCCGATCGTTTCGCGAATTGTTGAATAAAGTTGAGCCGAATCCGCGCGCGCCGTTCACGGAAGGCGTTCATATCCCTGATGTTGTCGGACAGTTGATTGAACACCGCTGTCTGGAGATTGCTAATCGCCCGCCCGCTCGTGGAGGCACCCGGCGACTGGCCTGCGAATACCGGCGAGAGCGATGGCACCTGCTCGTTGATGAACTGGTTCACCATCTGAATCATGTTCAACAGGGATATGGGTGCTTCCGGATTCTGCAGAAACTGGACAGCATTCCCGATCGGCTCGCCTGTCTGGAGGTTTCGCACATTAATAATATCGCCGCTGGAGTTGGAGAGCTGTTCCTGATCCAGCACCCCCTCCCGCGCCATCATTCGTCCTGTGGCGAGGTTGCGGGTGATCCACATGTAGTTGGCGAGAAATTCGTCTAACACCTTCTGCTGCGGTTCCAAGAGCGTGGCGTAGCCGTAGCCCCAGAAATCGCTCGGCTTGCCGTTACTGCTCACATCAAGGAAGTTGCGCCAGTGTGCAAAGGGGAAGTCGGGATACCAGAAATCGTCGTGGCTCGCTCGATACGGTTCGTCGTCCACAATGGTCGCGATCACCACCGTTGAATCTTTCGACCGCGGAATCCCAATCGCCCGTGCAATCTCGCCGGTCATGTAGACCTCGTCCACGCGGATATTTCCGCCCATCAACGCTCTGTCATTATACGATTTGTTCGGAATGGGTACGTCCGGATATTTTTTAGAAATAGTCATGTAGTTGTGATATGTCGTATGTACGACGTAGCCGCCGCTCCTGAAGTCTGAGCGAGTGACATACGGCGATGGCGCGAACCGTAACGGGTTAATCGCGACCGCACGGACCATTTCGGTATCGGGATCGTAGACCATTTTTGAGATAGCATTCCCCATCGCTTGGTTGTGCAGAATCAGCGTGCGTAGCTCCTCCGTCTCGGAATCGACCGCCTCTAAACTGTCGAGGTGTTCTTGGAGTTCGTCGGTCGCCAAACGTTCCAGTTCGCTTGCGTCGCTGCGGATAGGTTCGACATTGATGTGCGCCATCTGCTCAGTGAAGACAGGGATGAGCCGGTTGATAGCGGTGTTGATCTGTGGGCTGATGGAGCGTGTGACGGATCGCTTGAATCGCTTAATCCACGATTCGCCGGTGTAGTCTTCGTTCCGATACAAGGAGATTTCATTTTTCATCCGCTCGTGTGCGGGTGCTGCAGCTTCATAGGCTGCGTCCCGGAGTTCAAGGAGTGGGTGTATTTTTCCTGCCATTTTTTGTCAGTCAGTCCTTTTTGGTTAGTTCATTTCATTGGTTCATTTGAGCGTGAAACGTGATGCGTAAAGGGTTAAGGTACACAGAGCGTGCCTACCACCTTGATCATTTTCGCTTGATTAAGCAGAAACTTTATGCGATAATTTTGTATCGGAGGTGCGACATGAAACGCTTGATATTGGTATTGGCTATCTTGATGCTTGGGTGCGACACTGATACAGAGGTTGCCGATGAGCCCCCGCTTGTTGGCGACGACCCCGCATCTGACACGAGAGTATTCGTTGTTCACGAAATCGGACCCACTACGAAGGATAACCATGGCGATTCAGATCCACCACGTATTATTAAGAGCAACGTATATCCCAGCCATGAAAGGGTTTCCTTTAATTCTGCCCGGTTAAATAAGGAAGGCATTTTCTTCAACTTCAATGAAGATTTGCATCAGTTTGTGGTTGACCTTTCACTCGATGGAGAGCCGCTGGGTTGGATCACTACCGCGATACGCCCCGGCAACGACATCGGCTTCTCCATCACGTTAGCACCGCCGGTTGACGGTCCCTTTCTTGAACGCCGTAAGGAGTACCTTATCGATCTGCTCGCTGGAGATAAAACAGGTAACGTTCTTGAACTGGAGATCTGGTTCTGGACAATACCATAGCCCTAAGTAAGTTAGTTCATTCATTCCTTGCCGCATTGACTCGCCCCGCCCAGCAGACGGAAATTACTCCCCTTTCTCGATTATAGTGGATCTTAGAATTAATGAAACACCCCAAACCGAACCGCATTGCCCTCAGGGCCGGTAGGTGCGGTTTCTCACCGCACCGCATCGGCGCAGTTGGAAACAGCGCCTACCATACACGGGGAGCGAAAGTGTCTATTTATTTGTATAATTCACTAAAAATAGAAATACGATGGAACAATATAGGACATAAGCGGGTGTATTATAAAAACCCTGTTATTGGTCCTGGATTCTGATGTTGGGAGGCGGCATCGATACAGAGATTGTTGAGGAATCACCACCTGTTCGCGATAACGCTTCGCGCGAAACCTCGCCCCTAAGCCAACTATAAAACGTCCGAAAGTTCAATCTTCTGTTATCAGTTTCCAAAACCAGATTTATCAAGAGCTCATCTTATTTTTGTTCAGCCTACTAGGAGGTGCTGAAATGTTATTACGGGTAAGAAACAAGCACATAATTTCTCGATTGCTCATCGTGAAATTGACCTTAGCATTCGGGCTTCTTACACTTTATCCCCTAGAAGCCGATGGAAAACGTAACACTGAATTAAGGGAATTGCTCCAGCAGTTGGAAACCGGAGACGGAAAATATAGGCTTCAGAAGTCACCGAATAGAT
>JAGWBT010000172.1:0-806 GCA_021295755.1 Candidatus Poribacteria bacterium | reverse complement strand
ACCAGATGAGAACTGGAGGCGCAAAATACAAACACATCCCAAATAGTTGGGTCGGGGGCAGCAGATATTCTCGCAAAGACCAAACTTATGTGAAACCACGCTATCGCACCGCTACCGGTAGCAGGTCCGATAACAACGACTCCTCACCGGGAAACTTTAACCCGAATCTTGGCCCAATATCGACTAGCACCCCTTGGAAGGCTCCCAACACGTGTGACAAGCAGCGAAATCCGCGCTCCTCCCCAGTCGGCATTGACGAGTACCTAAAGGAGATAGAAAACCAACTTCAAAGAGATCGTGCCAAGATGTACGGTTATCCCCACAAAGACCGAACCGATGCGAACCCACACTATCGCACCACTCCTGATAGCACCCCTAAGAAGTCTCCCTACACGCATTATAGTCAGCCAAGCACTGATTTAAGAGAGTTACTCCGGCAGTTGGAAAGTGGAGGCGCACAGTACAGAAAAAAATAGGTCTGTCAATATAAGTGTTGGGTTTCGCTATTGTCCAATCTAACCTACGGGGGTTACGGCATACGGCGTCCCGATAAAATCGGTTCCGACATTTCAAGTCTCATTCCCGATAAATCGATGCCAGACAGGACTTAGAAATGCCGATCCCGTTCCGAGGCTTCCGATGAATCGTCCCGAGAATCGGGAGACATGTCGGGAGATTCAGAGCAATGTGCTTACCACTTTATTCCCTGTTCGACTCCTTTTTGCGTTTCATTATCTCTTAACGCCGGTAATCAAATCTAACTTTTCATAATCGGTATTATCTTAATCTTCGCTTTTACGTTGCAT
>JAGWBT010000171.1 GCA_021295755.1 Candidatus Poribacteria bacterium | reverse complement strand
CTCTCGAAGTGCAGGGGCGGCACGTCGTCGCGGTAGCACATGAAGTTGTTGACGCTGAGTCTGAGGGGGATCAAGGGTGTGCCTCGTTGCTGTTGATTCGACTGCTAATGGGATGAGGATAGCATAATGGTATGGTGCATCGGAGTGTCGAACAGGGTTTGTAGGTCTTAAGATAAACCTTATGATGATTGTATATGTCATAATTTTGGGTTTCGCCAAGAATACAGGCTAGGACATGAGCGCAAGGCCTTCTATAATCTAACAACACCACAATCTTGCTGACCGCTCAATTTCGTAGCATAGGAAGTTGTCATGAATGCACAAATCTTTAAGCAAACGCCAACGGTTGCTTCGTCCGATAATAGTCGGGAGATTGGTTCATGCAACTACCCGGCTCGCTTGCTGATTGTAAGCTGCTCGCAGCGGAAACGTTCTGAGAATGAGCTAATGCCCGCTCTTGAACGCTACGATGGACCGCTTTATCAAATGATTAGGAAGTTTCGTAGAAGCGCAACTCCTCCGCTTTCTAACCCTTGTATCTATATTTTGTCTGCACGATTTGGGTTGATTCGCGCTTGTACTCCGATTCCTGATTACGACCAGCCGATGACTTCGCAGCGGGCGGTGGAACTAGCCTCGCACACTCTCCTGAAACTGTCCGAATTGCTCAACCAAGAGCCCTTTCAAGAGATGTACTTATGTTTGGGCAAGGACTATTTGCGTTGTATTGATGGATATGACAACCTAGTTCCAAAAGGCATAAAGTTAATTGTAGCTGAAGGCTCTATTGGTAAGAGGCTACACTTTATGAAGCGCTGGCTCTACAACCAGCAGATGCCTGAATACGCTGGGAATGCCACAAATCAATTGCCTGCCAGAATTAGAGGTGTCAAATTGGCATTGTCGTCTAGTGAAGTTTTGGAGAAAGGGCGCTCTGCTTTGGATAGGAATCTAGGCTGTCCGGATAATTTCCGTGCTTGGTATGTTAATTTGGATGGAAGGCGCATAGCCCCAAAATGGCTTGTCAGTCAAATAACTGGACTTCCTGTTAGATCTTTCGGTTCCGACGAAGCTAGGCGATTACTGGCAAGGCTTGGGATAGAGGTATGCTCGATTGAATCAACCTGAAGACAATTCGTCCACCTCAACCTCAGAGGAAGTTCTCCATGACCTCTATCGCCAGTCACATTTGTTTATGAGGCTGGCAGAGAATGCTTTGACTGTCGCGGAAAGCCTACGGGACAACTACTTCAAAAATACGGCAGATTTCATCTCCGATTTACGCGAGACTATGCAACGGGCTGACCAAGGGCAAAGGAGTGATCCTCTACTGAGGGTGCATCAAATCGGAGACCAAGATTGGGCTAGCCTTCAAGGGGAGATAGTAACTTTTGTAGACGGCGGAATCGGTGGAGTTCAGATTTCCAGTCAGGTGCCGATACTCCTACGAGTAGGGTCATACACCGTCAAGACTGGTGAACGCCGTCTAGCAGAGAGAGAACAGTTTCGATACTACCCCGTAATACTGGGAGATTTGGAAGGCGGAAGCAAAGAACGCCGAGACTTTCCGGACATAGTCCGTATCACTGCAGAACTTTTAGGTGGCCTGTCTGCCCTGGAGAGAACACGCGACCTTCGCGTTCTGATGTTCCATGGTCCTCTTGTGTATCTCATGGGAGCCTATGCCGGTCATACACCATTTACTGAGGGAGACATTGACCTCTTCCTCAACCACTATGCTCCCAATTCCGATATCGCCTCTGACATAAAGGAAGACTTTCTCAAACAAGCTCAGTTGGACATCTACCCGATGCTGACGGAAAGGTCAGATGATTGGATAGAAAAAAGACTGTTCGAACCTCTGGCGTGGATGTCCTATCTATACAGACGAATAATCAAGGTAGCGAAAAGTCGAAATCCAGCGCCAATAATCGTCGGAGTTGTCGAGCGAGGTCGTAGCACGGATTTTTCCAAAGAAGTGCTACTCAAGAGAGTTTTCCGGGGCTTGCGACGGAAGGGCAACACATCTCATTTCAATGAGATGTACGGAAGAACGGACCTCACTTCTGAGGAATCACTGTTAGACAAATTGCGTTATACCGATTCTTTGCTCTTGAGCATGTTGCTTAAACCGGGGCAATACTCGGAAACTTGGGAGATGCAAGCCAAATACGAAGGACTTCGTAGAGTGGACGTCTCACTACCGGGCGAAAGTTGGACAGGTCGCGTTGACTTCTCGCCGCTTAGGCCGGGGAAGTTTGGATTTCCTCGCGTGTCCGGATACTATGTGCATGTCTCTGAGACTACAGAACCTATCAGGGTGGAAGTCTTCAAAGACCTTTCCCCAAGTCAAGTTGATGAAGCGGCGCGCAGAACCTATATGTACGCGCGGCTTCTTCCCGGATACGGTTTTCCTATGGGACTGGACATTGCCGACAAGTATTCTCATGTCCCCAACTGGCTTGCTGACGCCTATGGAAAGCTTATTCGGTATCATCTGGGCGTAAGTCTGCAAACGGGCAGCATAAGCGACGCCGAAATGCGCCGTATCTTGGTCCAGGCAATATACATGACAAATCGAGACTGGCTGTTCCGCCCCGATGCATGAGCCTGAAGGAGAAACCCTTATGGTGAATTCGACTGTCAACCAAGCGTCCGACTGGTATGTTGGAACACTGGTGGGCGAGAGCACGAGCGCCGAATTTCGTCTTGCGGTCGCACACGAGGCAATACGCGAACAGGACATCGTCGCCGTAGATGCCGAACTCGGTCGCCCGAGTGAAGATGGAGCTGCCGCAAGTGAAACCGAAAAGTTCACGATTTGGGCAAAAGTGCAGCGAATCGAGCGGCTCAACCCCCTCTTTCCCAGGGAGGCGGGCCACGAACTGGCGGCGACCCGAACAAATCCATTTGATACTGTGCTGTCTCTAAGCAGGGAAATGGTGACAGCGGTCTGCAAGGTGTTGGGTGTGGAACCTCAGGGAGGCGCATCAAAAGGTAAGCTGGAACAGCTTCGCTATCCCGCCAAACCTGCAACCTCCGCTTATCGCCCGGATTCAGCGGACATCAAGCGAATCGTCTTGGGCGAACTTGACGAAAACGGCAGACGCGCACTTGATTTGGCGACACTATCCAACCGAAATGAAGTGGATGTGCATGTAGACGGTCACGCCATAGTAACCCGCCACCTTGCCATACTCGCCATGACCGGCGCGGGGAAAAGCTGGACGGCGCGCCGCATCATCGAGCAGTTGGCAGAAAAGAACTATCCTATTGTAATCTTCGACCCGCACGGAGATTACACGGGATTGTCGGATGTGCTCGGTCTGTCGGGAAAGGTGAGAAGATACTACGCCCAGTTCCCTGTGTTAGAGGAAGAAACTGAAACGGTAGCGCGAATCATAGATACGTTAGGCTATCCTCTTACTGACACCATGAATACCCGATTCGACGATGTGTTTTCTGCGGCGAGGTCTTTTTTTAATGTAGATGACTCTGACGAAATGAACGAGAGAACAAGGTGGCTCTCCGACAGCATTGGCAACCCCGACATCCGGCAATACGGCATCAACCCCGACATGTGGTTGATTGCCAATATCACTGAGGCCGGGGAAAGTGCTATTGCTAATGACGATAGCGATGCAAAGCGGCAATTGGCGGAATGGGGCTGGCGTGAGATTAACAGATACAGCGGCAGAGACATAGGAACGCTGAGAGGCATAAAGATGAGGGCGCGTCAGGCGGCGTCCGTATTGAGAAGAATGGAGACAATCAACAGAAATGTTGCACAGCATGCCGAGCCCCTTCCAACGGACCGAGTCGAACTCGTAGATTATGGGAAAGTCAGTGTGGTTTCTCTCGCAGGTTATACTGCCGACTTTCAGGCGACCATTTACAGCATCATAGCGGACAGCATATTCGACAAGCGAGTAAGTGGCGAGTTGAAATTGCCCGTACTGTTGCTGCTGGAAGAGGCGCATTACTTCGCGCCTGCGAGAACTAATACACCCGCTGAGCAACGCGCAGTTAACACGACGCGCCAAATAGCCCAGGAAGGTCGCAAGTTTGGCGTTGGCATGATACTCGTCAGCCAGCGTCCTTCACGCCTTGACGAAACTGCTCTGTCTCAATGTAACTCCCAAATCATCATGCGTATGGTAAACCCCGCCGACCAGAGGTTCGTAAGAAATGTCATTGAAACGCTCGGAGAGGATGAAGCGAGGATGCTCCCTGATATGGATTTGGGCGAAGCAATACTTTCCGGTCAGTTCACTAACTTCCCTGTCCTTGTCAGAATGAAGAAACCCGAATCCCAAGGTGAACGGGAAGAGGAAGACGCATTTGAGGCACTTGAAAAAGCAAGAATCGAGACGCAGGAAGGAGGTGGACGTGGGACAAGGTGAAAGCGGACCGTGCAGCCCATTGGCTGACGGCATCGCTAGGCAAAGACTTGAAATCGTCGCGGGGCTTAGCCTCAGAAACCTAAAGCCTCGCGTGTGGGATGGAACATCCCCTTTTCATCTGCCTGCCCTCAAAGAGGTCATGGTTTCTTGGGCGGACCTCAATAGAATGCCGTCTATCCGGCGCAAGGCGATGCGTGAAGGGCTGCACAAGGCTCTCGACATTCCACCCAGCGTTTCGATATATCTGGATAACGGTGCTTTCAACTTCGCCATGTCTGGTGGGGAAGTCTCGCGTAAGGATTATGAAGAGTTCGTGTTGCGCGCCAAGCCAGACTGGTATGTCATTCCACAAGACTATATCCCCGCTCCGCGCATGACTGATAAGGAGCAACTTGATTGTCTTGAGCGCACTATGGAAGTCAATCTAGCGTATTCTCATGATGGCTATGTGCCAATTATTCACATAAGCCGTCGCCTAGACAGTTACATTGAGCGCCTCAAAGCAAGTGAGATTCTAAATCGCAAGTCGGTCGTAGCTCTAGGCGGCATCGTGCCCAACCTACTCCGAATGCCCAAGGCAATGGCGTATGATGAAGTATTGGACATGATTCGACGAACACGCGCGGAGTTTTCGGACAAGCGAATCCATGTTTTCGGTATAGGCGGCACCGCGACCCTGCATATAGCTGCGCTCATGGGGATAGACTCCGTGGATTCCAGCGGATGGAGAAACCGCGCCGCACGCGGGATTGTGCAACTCCAGGGCTGCGGTGACAGGCTAGTGGCTCAATTAGGAAAGTGGAGAGGCCGAAAGCCCAGCGACGAAGAACACAAGCAACTTTCAGAATGCCAGTGTCCGTCGTGCCTGGAGTTCGGCATTGAGGGATTAGCTGAGAGCGGGATAGAAGGCTTCAGCAAACGAGCCTCGCATAACCTTTGGACGCTTCTTGAAGAATCCCGCTTGATAGACTCGCATATTTCCAATGGAACCTATGCTTGCTGGTATCGGGATCACTTGAACAATTCCATCTACCGCCCTCTCGTGGACAGTGTCGTGAAATTCGATGATGCGCTTCTGTCTTAGTTCACGCCGTGGTACTCCACAAGATTGGATCGCAAGATCCGTCCCAATTTCATTTTATCCAGTCTATCATATTAGACATCTCGATACTCCGGGAGGGGCTTGATGCTGTAGTTGGCGGCGCCTCC
>JAGWBT010000170.1:515-8944 GCA_021295755.1 Candidatus Poribacteria bacterium | reverse complement strand
TTTTGACTCACTAACGGGGTTTGCCGTTCTGTATACCCGCCTTGAAAGACGGGGATACAGAACGGAAGATTTTGATAAGTGCACAACACCACAAGTCCCTTGTTCAATCCACTTCCAGTCCAAATGTCTCAATGTGAAATTTAATCGCCGATGTCACATCAGCTACAGCCTGCGCATAAGTATCTCCCTAACCTAACACAACGCCTTTCAGACCGATTGGATAGGCAACATAACCATCAGTGTGCTTTTCAACGATAATCTTGAACGATTGCATTTGAACCTGCCCCTCCTTTGTACTATCATCTTTGATGCCTGTCACGGCAGTTGCGGAATAACTTCTTTCGCCATCAGTTCCATCGATCGGCGCATCTTCGCTTTGTCGTCCCAGTCGTGACCGATCATCAACACCGTGCCGAAACCGCCGGTGAGGTCGTAGAGATCCTGCAGCTTTCGCGTGACTGTGTCGACGCTACCAACGATGGCGATGTTGTCGATGATATATTCAGCGTCGATCGCTTCGTCAGGCATCTCCGGCTCCCATTTCAGCAGGTCTTGCATCCGGGCAAGCGTAAGCATACCGCGTAGGTAGATAAGCGAGGCGGCGAATGCACCGTTCAACGCATGTTCCCGCGCCTCTGCATCCGATTCTCCAACGAATATGCTGCGGGAGATGCGCCACTCCGATCGGTCAGGTTCGCGTCCGGCTTCGAGGGCACCTTGGGAGTAGAGTTCCCATTGCCGCTTGACCTTGTGCGGCGGTGCCATGTTGATGCTGATTGGAATGAATCCCCGCTGCCCGCCTGTTGTAGCAGCCATAGACTCCTCCCTGACGATACTCATCGCGATTGGTGGGTGTGGTTTCTGATATGGTTGCAGAATCTGCCCCAATCCGAGTTCGGGCACCTTTTCGTCGAGTTTGATGTTCCAGTAATCCCCCTTGAACTCGAAAGGTCCATCCTCCTGCCAGAGTTTGAGAACGATGTCCATTGCCTCAAGAGTCATCAGTCCCTGCGTCCGCGGGTCGGGTAGATCAAATAGTGCCCAATCGGTCGGGACGCCGCCCTGTCCAAATCCGACGTTGAGCCTGCCCTTGGCTAGATGATCAAGATAGGCGAGTCTGACGGCGACGTTGGCGGGGTGGTGCTGGGTGATGATAGTCACGCCGGTGCCCAAGCGAATGTTTTTCGTCTGCGGCAACATGTGGGCGATGAAGACATCGTTGGACGGAATCGGCTCCCACCCTGCGGTATGGTGCTGCCCAATCCACGCTTCACTGAATCCCAGTTCGTCTGCCCAAATGACACATTCTACATCTTCTTCAAATGTCTGCGTCCGATCTTTTTCCGGCGGATGCAGCGGCATCATAAATGTACCAACTTTCATAGTTCACCCCAATTCATTAGTTCATTAAAAACGCTTAACGCAATGACGCAACGACGCAAAGTTTTTCAAGAGAATTTTCTAGCCTTTCTGCGTACAAGCGTTCTAGTCTGCTTTTTACGTTGGCTCATGCAAAGAAATCGTGCAACAGAAACCGAGTTTTGAAGGAAAACTCGGTTTCTCTTAATGCTTTGCACTCTCTTTTTATATGAGCCTTACGTTTATTGTTCAGGACTTACGTAAATTTAGCACACGGGGGATAGATTTTCGATTTTTAACCCCCTAAATCCCCAACCCCCTAAATCCCCCTTGTCAGGGGGACTTTGGAAAATCAGGGGGACTTATGAACGCGCTGCGTAAGTCCTATTGTTATCAATAATTGTAGACTCGCACCAAAGGTTTATAATCTTGACGGTTATAGGCGAATTTCTACGTCTGCCCGCTCTTCTTGAAGCCGCGCTACCGAGACCGATGCAAGCTGTCCCCAACCCCGGTTTCGCGCTTCGGTGAAACGTTGTTCGATGATGTTGGCGAGTTCCATCGGCAGCCGCAGTTGACGACCGAGTTCGGTCGCCAAACCGACATCTTTGGCACCCAAGTCTAGCTGAAATCCCGGCTCAAAATTGCCTTGAAACAGACTCCCCGGAAATTCCTGCATACACTCGGTATTGCCGGAACTGTGGGAGATTGCCTCAAACATGGTCTCTGTTTCGGCACCGGCTTTGAGTCCCAACGTCAGCGCTTCCGACACCAGAACGTAGTTACCAAGATTGATTAGGTTATTGACAATTTTGCAGACCGCTCCCATGCCCTGTTCACCACAGTACATGACTTTCTCCCCGATGAGGTCGAGGACGGGCTTGTAAGATGTATAGACCGATTGGTTGCCGCCAACCATAATGCACAATGTTGCCTGCTCGGCACCGCTGACACCACCGCTGACCGGGGCGTCTAACACATGGATACCTTTGGGCTTTGCAGTGGTGGCTATGCGGTGGATGGTATCTGGATCCGTGGTGCTCAGATCAAAGTACGCCAAGCCGGGCGCAGCACCGCTGAGGATACCAGAATCTCCTAGGGCAACCGCCTCCACATCTTGGGGTCGAGGCAGTGCTGTGAAGACAACCTGACTCGCTGCCGCTACGGCACCTGGGCTATCCGCCCACGATGCGCCCCCGATAGAATCGGGATTCAAAGCAACCTGCGACAGCCATTCTTCAGCTGCCTCTTTCTGAGTATCAAACACTGTCAGGTTGTGACCGCCTTTGGCGAGATTTCGTGCCATGAAGCGTCCCATACGCCCAATGCCGATGAACCCGATGTTCATACGTGTGCCTCCGAATATCGGCGTAATCCGCTTGGCAATCCCTCTTGGTCGGACGCCGGTGGCTTGACGGGAGCCTCACAGGGCCAGCATTGACCGCCGGTGTGTTGATAATCTTCGCCGGATAACCAACAGAACATTTCAGCCGCGGCGATGCCACACTTAAACTGCTCAAAGTGAGGTTCGCCGCCGAAAGTGGGCCAAGAGAAATCGAAATCGGGGTCAATTATCCAGTCACGGCGCGGTTCGGTGGTCCGCCAGTAGTTGTATTTGAACAGGTTGCGGAAGCCGTTGGTAGTGCTTCTCCCCTTGCGGTGCCATATTGAATAAACGGTGATAAAGATAGAGCCTGCCGGTGCGGTGGTTGGTACGGAGAGCTTTACACTGCGTAGGTGCGCCATGTAGTTGGCTTTGGTACGCAGGAAGTGGGAGCCGGGAATAACCTCGGTGGGTCCCGCCTCCTTCGGTGTGTCCTGTGGGTAATAGAATACTTGAAGGTAGTCTAGACGTGGGGTGTAGATCGATCCGCCGTCACGATGCCACCCTTGGGGCGGTGCGGGGCATGGGGCGCGGTGATTACACAACGTCTGGGGCAGCTTGAAGTCTCTGCCGAGCAAAGATCTGACGGCACCCGCCGCTTGTGGATTTTTGAACACACCGTCAACAAACCAGTCTTCGGTTAGCAGTTCAAGCGGTTGATGCTCTGGGTGTTCGTCCACGAAATCCATCATACGCTGATTGACCGCGTCTTCGACTACACCTTCAAGCACTAAGTACCCTTTGCGGCAAAATTCAAACACCTCTTGATCGTTCAGCGTCGTTTCACAATCGTAGGTGCTTCCTATTGTCGTCTCACTATGCGGGATTCCGATTCGTTCAACCGGGGAGGATGTCGTCGGATTCATCAAAAAACTCCTTCGCAACTCGCAGTCACGGTTTTAGTAGGACTTACACAAATTTAGCACATGGGGGATAGATTTTTGATTTTTAACCCCCTAAATCCCCCTTGTCAGGGGGACTTTGGAAAATCAGGGGGACTTATGAACGCTCTGCGTAAGCTCTATTTTAGGTTAATTTTTCGAGAATAAATTCGCAGCCGAGTCCAAAGGTTTTGTCTTCTTGAAGCAGCAGCGCCATTTCGGGAAACTTGATTACCCGCCAGCCGTCGTTCATCGCTTCGAGGACGGAGTTGTAGGGCCATTCGTCCACATCGTCGGGTGCTTCGAGGATTTCGCCGTTTTCTACCAGTGCCATACCGAGAACTTGCGAGTCAACGCCGGTGTTGCCGGTATTCAGATACAGTAGTCGCTGCCGCTTAGGTGAGTCGTCGTCCGAAGTGCTGTCGTTCAGACGATCTAACGCCTGTTGGAGATCCGCCTCCACGAGCGTACCGGCGCGCAGCTTGTCGAGCCAACCTTGGATCTGTTGTTTGTCAGGCATCGTGAACTCCCTCTATCTGGTGTTTTTCTATATCTATCATGAACCAATTTGCTACGAAACACATGTCGCCCCGCTGGGGCTTTGGTCATTAGTATAGATCGCGTTTCTATAAACATGTCGCCCCGCTGGGGCTATGGGGCGGGCAAGTCGCTTTGGATCCCGATTTATCGGGGATGCCCGACCTACGGGTATGGGTACAGTTACGGCATACGGAGTCGGGCAAAATGCCCGACCTACGGGATAAGTCTGGATAGGCTCGCTCAGTGCAGAAGAGCACAGCCAGACCGCTTGGGGCAAACAATTACGCGCGTCCGACATAGGGCATCTTCGTCGCCATGACGGTTATGAACAGCACGTTTGCTTCCAACGGTAGACTCGCCATAAACACGACAGCACCTGCAATATCATCCGTGTCCATCCGTGGCTCGACCATGAGCGTTCCATTCGGTTGGAGGCTGCCGGTATCGCTGCGCTGCTCGGCGTCAATTGACGCATTGCCGATGTCAATTTGTCCACACGCAATATCATATTTACGTCCGTCAAGGGAGGTCGATTTCGTTAGCCCGGTCAGCGCGTGTTTGGTGGAAGCGTAGGGCGCGGAGTTGACGCGCGGCACATGTGCCGATACGGAACCGTTATTGATGATGCGTCCGCCTCTGGGATCTTGATCCTTCATAATCTTGAACGCTTCTTGCGTACACAAGAATGAGCCGGTCAGGTTGGTGTCCACGACTGTTTTCCACTGCTCGTAGGTCAGGTCTTCTAAGTTGACGCCCGGCGCGCCGACTCCCGCGTTATTAAACAGTAGGTCGAGCCTGCCAAAGGTCTCTTTCGTCTTGGCAAACAGGGCTTTAATGGAGTCGTGATCTGTCACGTCTGTGGGCACAATCAATGTTCGCGAACTCGCTTCTCCCGCTTGCTTGACCGTATCCTCTAACGCTTCCGGTCGTCGTCCAGCTAGTGTAACGGAATACCCTTCGCCTAGCAGCGCAAGTACCGTTCGCTGACCGATGTTGGAGCCAGCTCCTGTAACGATAGCAACTTTACTCATCTGTTATTTCTCCTAGTTCGATTTTATGGGTTGAATAGCGATTTAAGATGATGAAACGTGAAAAGTGTGAAACGTGATGCGTGAAACGTGAGAATTGACCCCGGGGACGATTCGGAGATTTGGCAGGGCACTGACAGGTAAAAAAAATATTTTCAACTTCCCGTGGGGGTGTTCATAATTGGACGGTGTTTCTCTGAATCCCGATGGTCCCTTGCTTCAGAGCGTTTTCAGTTGTGCCTCGCCAGAAAAGTGCCGCGTAGTCGGTTTGTTGACCTGCCATATGAACAGTGCTATAAACATGTCGCCCCGCTGATGCTTTGTAGATCTGGCAAAATGTTCGACCTACGGGTATAAAGGGCGATTTTACCGCGCTGCACATCACTACAAGACTTACGCAAATTTAGCACACAGGGGGTAGATTTTTTCCCCTGACAAGGGGAGAAGATAAGAGGGGATCTTCTCCCTTGTCTTTCCCCTCTTATCAGAGGGGTTCAGGGGGACTTATGAACCCGCTGCGTAAGTCCTAACTAGCAACCTGAGTTAACGAACCGATGAACCAATTGCTTTCACGCATCATGTATTGTGTTTTTATCATAGCATTGAGGGAAAAGTAGGTCAAGCGAAAATTCTGGAAAAGGCATTTGTACCTTCTTTCTACATGAACCTCACCTCTCCTTCTCAAATCTCTCGACTAACTCAACCAACATCGCATAATCCGCCGGATCCTTATCACAATCCGCAGCGTGTGTGGACAGCGGTAACCCCCGTTTTTTACGATCCTTACAGTCGCAAACCTGTCCCTTCGCTGTGAGAGGGACAAGACGCCATCGAAAACCCGGTTCGATATGATCCATCGCAACGTAAGGAATCGCATTCTCAGGCACTCCATCCCACCATTGCGTTTTCGGGTTATAGCGCGTCCCTTCAACGTTCACCCATTCCCCCTGACCATGGGATCGTCCATCAACTGGGGACTGTTGAGGTATGTCATACCGTTTCAGTGTATCCCGCTTAACTCGTCTCACTCTCCGCTCTCCTTTCATCGTTTGAAATCAGGCCGAGCAGCTCCTGCATCCACAAACGGGTCTCTCGATAAACCATCACAACCCTTCTGATCTCCTTCCAGTCAAGCCCATCTGATTTTTGCAGTGATGCCAACTTCTGACCAACTAAACTTTGAATCTGCTGCGCATGTTCAAAGTCTGCATCAATAAAAGCGTCTATCTCCTCTTGTCTTTTCTGCATCAACCGATTAAAGGTTTCTTGTGCTTGCTCGTTATCAAATGCTTCTGCTCGCTCCACCCAATTGTGATCACTGCTATACCGATACAGTGTCCGAAGCGCAGCTCTTTTCCCTCTGATAGCCTCTTGACATAATTTCTCAATGGATCGAGGCGTTGGCATTTCGAGATAAGCCTGAAAACATTCAAAAGCGCGCGGACTCTCTCCATCAATAGGTGTGTCGAATCGCATTTCCATAGGCGATACCCTCCTTTTGCCTAATTATATCATATTGTTATACAAGCTGCGACGATGTGTTATGGTGGTCAGAGGGTGAGTGTTCGGGAAAGTAGTTGAAATGCGGATGCACAGTTGGTTGAAGGGTGTTCATAATTATATTGTCTGAATCGCGGATTAAGAAGATGACACAGATTACACGGATTATTGTCCCGATGAATCCCCGATAGATCGGAACTCCGACAAGCCGAGAGCAGGTCCCGACTCGTCGGGATTCTCGGAACGGAACAGGCGGGATTCAGAGCAATCTGAATCAGGATTTACTGGATTGGAGGATTTTTAGGATAAAAACGGGGGAGGAAAGTTTAGGGTTAGTTTCATTGGGGACAGTACAGCGCAACATCTCTCTTGTGTGGATAGTAACAGACATGGTTTTGATGATTCGTTTTGGTTGCCTTACGTATATCTCAACGATTTTACCATTCCTAAGATTAACTTGCATAACTCTCTTGTCTGGCAATATGTATCTACGCCAACTATGAGAAATGCCGTTCAATACTTCGACACATGAAGGGCTGTCTTTAGGGAAGGTTTCAATGTTTGGATAAGTCGCTTCAAAAGTGATTATATCCATGCCGTAGTAGTATCTTGGAAACTGAGTTCTTGGTGATACATCACAACCAATAGCAAGCACAATCAATGCTAATAGAATCCTCATGTCTGTGTCCCTCACCCAAACCGTGCGTGCGACTTTCACAACACACGGTTTTCACAGCTATAAATTGATGATGCTGTTTGGTCTAAATTTCCGATGGCAGTACAGTTTGTGTGGGTTTGAGGTTCAAGATTGTCATGTGAAACACCTCCGTCTTATCCAACCTGTGCACTCAAGCCGCCGTCAACGGGGAGAAGCACCCCTGTGATGTACCGCGCATCATCGGACGCGAGGAACGTCGCTGCAGCCGCGACATCCCAGCCGGAACCCATCTTTTGGCGAAGCGGGACATCTTCGTCCCGTTCCTGACGGATAACTTCGTGGCTCACCCCCCGCTCCGCTACCCGCCGCTCAATTGCCATAGGGGTATCCATCAGACCGGGCAAGATCGCATTTACGCGAACTCCGTATTCCGCATTTTCGATGGCGAGGTTTTGTGTCATCGCATTGATCGCAGCCTTGCTGGTTTTGTATGCGAGCATGGTCGGTCGAGTGCAGAGCGACGCTGTTGAGGAGATATTGATAATGACCCCCGACTCTTGAGATCGCATCACCGGCAGGACATGCTTGATGGTGAGAAACATGCCTTTGAGGTTGATGTCCATCAATAGTTCCCAATTTGCTTCAGTCACATCAACCGTGTCAGCATCCCCCGCTGCGATCCCGACGTTGTTATGCAAAACATCTATCCGCCCGTAGCGCGAAACACAGGTTTCGATAATTGCCTGACAATCCGCTTCAACAGTTATATCTGCACCAAAAACTGAGGCTTCGCCGTCAACTTCTTTTATCATCTGGGCGGTATCCTCTGCGGATTCGGGTCGTTTGTCAACGAGAAGCACCCGCGCTCCCTCCTTTGCGAAACGAATCGCGGTTGCCCTGCCGTTGCCGATGGTTTCTCCTGGTGTCTGCCCGGCCCCAACGACGATGGCGACTTTACCACTGAGCGACATACACAATCTCCTTTTGTCTATTACAGCCCTGTTATGGTGAATTCTATAATTACTTATACACCTTCGATGCACAGCCAACCCCCTAAATCCCCCTTGTCAGGGGGACTT
>JAGWBT010000170.1:0-400 GCA_021295755.1 Candidatus Poribacteria bacterium | reverse complement strand
CCACAACCTCCGCTTCACCGAGCAGTTCAACCGCCTCATCGTATAGATGGTCTGACACGCGATGTTCGTCGAGCAATTCGCGGGCAAAGTTATAGACCACTGTCTCGGTTGGGTTAGAGCAATCTGGGAGTGTCTCCGCCTTGATGCCCTCTATTATCCGTTCATTCAAGCCCTCGCGTCTGGCGATTTTCTCATGTGCCCACCACTCATACTGCGCCTTCCATTTGGCGGCAACGATTAAGATTGCAAGTTCTCGTAGCTGTGGTGAGAGCGCACTTTCAAAGCGGACGGTTTCACCGAGCCGTTGTGCCGCATTGCCCAGCACAGGACTTCTGAGCCACGGGTTGAATGGACCGCTCATCCCTCCTTCTGAGTTGAGGAGATCTTCGGGAGCCCGTCC
>JAGWBT010000169.1 GCA_021295755.1 Candidatus Poribacteria bacterium | reverse complement strand
TCCAATCCTTGTTGATAGCGCAATTCACGCGCCTGAAGGACAAAAGAATCCCCGTCCTTTAGGGCGGGGAGTATGTCAATTTACAGATCGATCCAAACAAGCAGATTGCTTTAAGCTGCTGGGTTTCACCAAAAAGGACACGGTCTTACCCGTATTCAAGAGTCTATGATACCCTGAGTTTTTCTGGCAAAAAAGCGATGATAATTCCAATTTTGAAGGATGAGGGTAAACAGGGCGATCGAGACTTTCTCCAATGGGATACAATCTCTTTAATGAGTCTGTTGGGTGTTTACGTGATAATTGGCTACTATGTTGATGCTTCAAAAAGCACAAGATACACACATAAAATCACGGGTCAAAAGTTTAATTCAGAGCACATCATCAGCGAAATTGATCGCTTGATGTCTTATCAGTCCGATGCCTTGCACTGGAACATGACGCAAGTCGAAGGTATCGGCGAAATTGGCTCGCAGGCGTTGAATGCCTATTCGACTATATCCGAAAAATTAAGCGTGGAAATGCACTCTTGGGAATCTGCGGAACGTAGAATCAATATACTTCGTGAAGGTCAGGCAGAATTTAAGGCACTATCAAGGGACTTGGCAAGGCAGGCACAGGCAAGGGAAAGCGTCACCACGCAGCCCAAAGAGCTCGTAACGGGGATTAAAGGAAAGCTAACCATCAAGAATTATCTTGGTGGCAATTACTATTTAACCTGCGATGAGGTTGAGATCCATGGGGAGGAAATCCATCTGATTGAAGCGAAGCATGCGAACAAAGCTGAACTTCCCTCTCTCGGTGACATAAAAGATGGTTTGGTGAAGATGATACTATTTACGAACTTGGAGCATCTGAAAATTGATGAGACCAATTACAATCCTGTGCCGATTTTGAAGTTGACGACGGGTGAGGATTTCAACCTTAACTCGGTTAGTCGTTCACAGGCAAACCGTCTTACGGCTCTAAAGCAGGAAGCCGAAACCAATGGATTTCAGATTATAATCAATGATGATTTTTTTGCTTAACAAGGTATAATATGAAAGCAACCGTACTGCATGGAGATTGTGATTCGCTGTTAAACCAGCCGAACACTGCTTTTGGGAATATCGATCTTACTTTTCTCGATCCGCCCTTCAATCAGGATAAAGGTTACAACGAGTGGGATGATAACTTGCCTGAAGCGCAGTATTGGAAGTGGATGGGCGGTGTGTGCACAAAGGTTTATCAACAAACCGCTTCGGGCGGCGCAATCTATTTTATGCAGCGGGAGAAGAAAACTGAATCTGTGCTACGCTGTTTACGCGAAGCTGGGTGGACGTTTCAAAACTTGATTATTTGGAAAAAGAAAACGTCCGCTGTCCCCGGGGTGAATCGTTTTGGTAAGCACTACCAGATTATCGCGTTTGCAACGAAAGGAAAACGTCCAGGAGTCTTTCACCGTCTGCGAATCAATCCGCCGCTGCCTGCGGGCTACAAATATGAACGTGAAAACGGTATGTTCCTCACCGACGTGTGGGCCGATATTCGTGAGTTGACGGCGGGCTATTTTGCGGGAGATGAAGCCTTGCGGGATGCAGAGGGGAATCGCTTGCACAAGCAACAGACACCGATTCAACTTCTCCTTCGGATAATCCTTTCTTCGACAAATCCCGGCGATGTTGTATTAGATCCATTTGCGGGTTCAGGAACGACGTTGGTTGTTGCGGAACAGTTGGGGCGGAAATCAATCGGGGTTGAACTCGATAAAATTAATGTTGCAATCATCCGAGAAAGGCTTGCTGAACAAAGAAAAGCAGATGATATTTCAGGTTTATTCAAAGATTATGAATGCACACCGGACTTAGAAGCCATTTGGGGACGGGTTGGATTGAGGACCACAGCTACTTCTAAACAGATAGAACTTTTTGAGTCAAATCAAAATCGCGTTTGAGTCGATGAAGATTTTGAATCTATTTCACAGATTGAAATTTTCACCCTGCAACATCATTTCAACGGTCCCTTTTTAATTTTTCAAACGAATCTTTTTAGGATTTACGCGCATGGTCAGAAAATAGGGTATAATAGGGGTGCTGAGCCCCTTCCAATGCACCGAATATGACTATCAGGACTGACGCATTTCAGAGTTTTGACCTGTCAGTGCCCTGGCAAATCCCTGACATTTGGCGAGATTATGTTGACATTTAAGTGAAAAACGGTTCATAAACAGTGCGTATTTGGCAGGTCAGCAAGCCGTCTACACGCCCCTTCTGTTGGGTGGTAAAAATCTACAAACGCTCTGAAGCTAGGCCCCATCAGGGTTCAGACAGATACCCGCCAATGATGAACCCCCGATGGGAGGTTGATTTTTTTCTGGGACCTGACAGGGCCCTGCCAAATCACCGAATTGTATGGGTGGGGCATTGAAGCGGAGGTGTAAGTTCCGCGTAGCGGAAGGGGTTGGATTTTACCGTTCAACTGCGTAAATCCTACTTTTAGTAACGTAAGTTTCCAATGATCGCAATTATCGACTACGGCGCGGGCAACCTGACGAGTGTTGAACGCGCCGTCAAATATTTAGGCTACGACGGAAAAATTACCGCCGACCCCCAAACCATTTTGGGTGCAGAGAAAGTCATCTTTCCCGGCGTAGGTGCGGCGCGGGCAACAATGGATAACCTGAACGCGGCTGGGCTCGCGGAGATATTGCGGGAGGTTTACGAGTCGGGTAAGCCGATGTTAGGGATCTGTATCGGTATCCAGATCCTGTTTGAACATAGCGAAGAGGAGGATACCGATTGCCTCGGCATCCTGCCCGGCGTTGTCAAAAAATATAATCCCTCTCCGATTCAAAAAGTACCGCAGATCGGCTGGAACGAGGTGTATCAGACGCAGGCACATCCAATTTTTCAAGATGTTCCGAATCCTGCCCATTTCTATTTCGTTAATTCGTACTATCCCATACCGCGGGACGATTCGTATATCGTTGGGAAGACCATTTACGGCGTTAAATTTTCGAGTGTTGTTGCCCATCAGAACCTGATTGCGACGCAGTTCCATCTGGAGAAGAGTGGTCGGATCGGACTGAAGATGCTGGATAATTTCTTGTGCGATGGACAGTAGGAGTCTCTGCCATTTAGATTGTTGAGGTCTTGGTGCCCCGTCAGGAGTAACTCCTGCAACCGTGAATTACTCATGCTAACTTTCTTCCTGATATTCGTTGTCCTACTGATTAATCTGTTTGTTTACGGCTTGGATAGCCCGCAGAGCTACGGTGTTGCGTCGCATCTTTATTATGGAGTTATGATTCTTGCGGGGATCTATGACAACCGTCGCGGACAGTATCTGTTGCTTGCATTTACGACATTAGCCAATTGGGTACATGCTGGACTTTACTATGAGCAGATCCATTTGGGTGTGGTTGCAATCTTATATCCGATCGTCGCCTATTTCATTGTCCGCACCATCCAGCTTTTCAAAGCCCAACGCTCCACCACTGAGGTACAGCTTCAGCAGATAGATCAGACCAACACGGATCTGGAGAAACGGGTGGCTGATCTGTCTACCCTTTTTGAAATTGGTGATACGGCAAATACCGCTCTTGAATTAGATGAGCTGTTCCAAAAGATTATCAGAACCCTCGCTAACCGAATGGGGGTATACCGGGGTGCACTGAGAATTTGGGAAGATGACGAGTTGGTCAAAGAGGTTGAGGCT
Organism: Candidatus Poribacteria bacterium; assembly: GCA_021295755.1. Classification (NCBI taxonomy): domain Bacteria; phylum Candidatus Poribacteria; species Candidatus Poribacteria bacterium. The sequence continues at coordinate 13,504 of JAGWBT010000169.1, read as the reverse complement.
GTTTTTGGATTGACGGAGGCGGAGCTCCGGCGTGGTACTGATAGCCAAATTGACCTTATCCAACAACAGGTGCTCCAATCTGGTCAACCGATTGGTGTGCCACACAGTCGGACGCCGCTTGAGCGGATTGAGTTTCCAGATGCGAAATCAGTGCAGTCTAAAGATCCGATAGCTTTCTGGTGTGTTCCGGTGGTGGTGGATGAACAGGTAATTGGTACGCTGACAATTGATAAGGCATCGGACGAATTTTCGATTGAGGACGATATTCGTATCTTGACGATTATCGCTGCGATTGTGGCACAGCGCGTCAAGATCCAGCAGATGATTGATTCGCATGTTCAATCCGAACGCCTCGCAACGCTGGGCAAACTCGCGACGACTGTTGCTCACGAGGTGAGAAATCCACTTGGCGGGATCCGCGGCGCAGCGCAGTTGCTCCAACTCGAGGGGGAGTCGAATTCAGAGATTCAAGAGTATATTCAGGTCATTATCAGAGAGGTAGATCGGTTGAACCGCGTGGTTGAGCAGCTCCTTGGGTCCGGCAACCCACGAACTGCCGGTGTCAAGCCGGGCAGTATTGATGACTTGATCGACAATAGCCTCTCAATCTGTCAGCCGGAGTTAGATCGGGACAATATCCGCGTTGAAAAGAAATTGGCTGATAATTGTCCATTGGTTGCTGTAAACGCCGACGGAATGACGCAGGTGTTGTTGAACCTATTTCGGAATGCAATTGAGTCGATGGAAGATGGGGGTGTCTTGACGATTCAAACCGCCTATAATTCCGTGACTCAGGTGGTTCAAATTTATATCAAGGATACCGGGCGTGGTATACCGCCGGATGTTGCCTCGCGTTTGTTCGATCCGTTTTACACAACGAAGCAGAAAGGCACAGGACTTGGGTTGGCGATTAGCCAGCAAATTATTGAGGAACACGGCGGCGTCATTGAGTTCGACGTAACAGAACCCCAAGGGGCAACGTTTATCGTTACGCTGCCGGTTTGAGCAAATTCAGTGAATACAGATATGGCAAATGTGAAGAAGAAATTCGCGAGTTAATCGCTAATGAATTTCCGCGCCTAATAACCCAAAATCCCGAGATTCGTTATGAGTTAATCGGTGTTATGTCGGAGACTTTTGCCAAAAAAGAAGATATAACAGCGATTTTGAATGAGCTCAAGCAGATGCGTGAGGAATCTGAACGACAGCGGGTCGAATTCCGGCAGGAGATGCAAGTTCTACGTGAAGAGTCCAATCGGTTGCGTGAGGAGTCCGAGCAGCAGTGGGCTCACTTCAGGCAGGAGATGGCAGTCTTACGTGAAGAGTCCAATCGGTTGCGCGAGGAGTCCGAGCAGCGGTGGGTTGAATTCCGGGAAGAGATGCAAGTTCTACGCGAAGAGTCCAATCGGTTGCGTGAGGAATCTAGGGCGTCACGTGCATATCTAGATGATGAATTAAAGCGGTTTCACCATACCGTTCAAGGTCTGGGCGCGCGATGGGGATTGATGTCTGAAGAGGCATTCCTTAATGGGCTCGCTGCAATTTTGACTGATGAACTCGGCTTCCGGGTGGAACGGTACGAGGGTTATGACGATTCCGGATCGGTTTTCGGACAACCCGAACAGGTAGAAATGGATGTAATCATCCGGAACGGTTTAGTCGTTGCAATTGAAATTAAATCATCAGTTACCCGCGGCGATCTTTCCCTTTTTCAAAGGAAGATTGCGTTCTTTGAACAGACGGAAAATGTAACGGTCAATCGAAGGATTTTCATATCTCCGTTTGTTGATCCTAACGCTGTTGGATTGGCGGCACGGATGGGTATCGAACTCTACACCCACAGCTTAGATATTATGATTTAACTTATAGTGAATTCTAAAAATAAATAGACACTTTTGTCCCTCTGTGCAGCGATCCCGATTGATCGGGGCCAGTAGATGCGGTTTTCACCCGCACCGCATAGGCGCAGTTGGAAACAGCGCCTACCAAACAGGAGAACGGTAGGGGCGGTTTCCAACCACTTGCACTCCCCGGTAGGCGAGGTTTCTAACCTCGCCGATTGGCAGTGTCTCATTAATTCTAAGGTCCACTATAGCTTTGATGGTGTTTTTGCAGTTGCCGGTCTCGGTTCAGACAACTATCATTAGGTTTCTATGACACATTCAATTCTCATTGCTGACGACGACGATAGCATCCGCTTTGTGTTGGAGAAAGCCCTTCAGAAGGAAGGGTATCGTACATTTTCCGCCCGAAACGGGAAAGAAACGGTGGATCTCCTCCGCTCAGAAGCGATCGACACAATTTTTCTCGATATATTTATGCCTGATGTCAACGGGCTAGATCTGATTGAAGAGCTTCGGGACATTAATAAAACCGCATCAATTGTTATCATCACCGCCCACGGCACAACGCAAACAGCGATTGAAGCTGCAAAGCGGCACGCTTATGACTATGTGACCAAGCCTTTTGATCTCCAAGAGATCACACCTTTGGTATCTAGAGCGGTGTACGCGGCTGATCAAGCGAAAATGGTGATGGCGGAAGATTCCGCACCGGTGGATACTGTTGCACCACAGAACGGGGAGGATGAAGCCACTCAGATTGTTGGGGAAAGCGATGCGATGCACGTGATCTACCTGACCATTGGGCGCGCAGCAATCAGCGACGAAACGATTCTGATTATGGGTGAAAGCGGCACGGGTAAGGAATCGGTTGCCAAGGCAATCCACCAAAATAGTAGGCGGACCGATGAAGCGTTTGTGGTAGTCGATTGTAGCGCGATTCCCTCGGACTTGATCGAAAGTGCACTCTTTGGACATGTTAAAGGGGCGTACACAGGAGCCGACACCGCACGTGAAGGCAAATTTGAACAGGCGGACCGGGGAACAATTTTTCTGGACGAGGTTGGCGAATTACCGATAGAGGTACAGATGAAGTTGTTGCGTGTTCTCCAAGAGCGGGAGGTCGAGCCGATTGGATCAAATGAGATTCGCAAGGTAGATGTGCGGGTGATTGCCGCGACGAATCGACGCCTTGATTTGGCAATTCAGGAGGGTACGTTTCGGGAAGATCTGTTCTATCGGCTCAATGTCGTGCCAATCTTTTTGCCGCCCTTACGTGAACGGAAAGAGGATATCCCGGAACTGGTGGATTTTTTTATGTCCGGTTATGCTCGGGATTATGGTCAGCCCAAAGGGACAATTTCGCCCGAAGCGTTCAAGCTGCTGATGGTTTATGATTGGCCCGGAAATGTCCGCGAACTTGAGAATAGCTTGAAGCGTGCGCTCGTGATGTGTGCGGGTCAGGTACTCCTGCCGGAACATTTTGCGGAACTTGCTGGCGGACCAACGGTTTCTAGTACACAGGCACCTACAGGTTTTGAGAGCCGCCTCGCTTCGCTTATGCTGGAGCGCGTAGAGGAATTTATCGAATCGGGAGCTTCCTCAGGATCGCTTCACGCCGATATTCGCGCTGCCGTTGAGAAACCGCTCTTTGAGTTTATTCTTGAGCGTACCGGGTGGAATCGTAGGAAAGCCGCTGAAATTCTCGGAATCAATCGGAATACACTCCATTCCAAAATGGAGGAGTATGGAATTCAAAGGCGTTAGGTGGGAGCGCGTTTTATTAGCCTATGGATATTGCAAAGGTTATCGGTACCATTGTCGCAACTCGAAAAGATCCGAGCTTGGTGGGTTATCGGCTGTTGGTCGTACAACCCCTCGATGCGGAGGGCGGATCTATAGGCGATCCGGTCACCGCTGTTGATATACAAGGTGCGGCGGGGTATGGCGAATTGGTCTATATCGTCACCGGTGGAGACGCTGTATTTGTATCAGCGGAACGTACAATGCCGGTCGATGTGGCTGTGGTGGGAATTGTTGATTCGATTACCGTAACCGAAGAAGTGGAGGAGTGATGTACATTGCAAAGGTCATTGGTAAAGTGGTTTCGGTCATTAAGCACCCTGCCTATGACAATCGAACCCTTCTGCTTGTTCAACCGTTGAGTTTGAAATCGCAGTTGGTACGAACGCCGACGATCGCTGTTGACTATGTTGGGGCGGGAGAGAACGACATCGTGCTTGTTGGGGCAGGACCGGGCGTCGCCCAAGAGGTCTTTGAAATCGAAACTGCTCCCATAAGAGAGTTGGTTATGGGAATCATTGATCGGTTTGATGTGTCGAGTGAGGCGTGAAACGTGAAACGTAAAGTGTCATGTGTCGTAGTTAATGTGTGACGTTATCGCAGATTTGCCTACCTGCGCACTTGTCGAAAGGACACGACACTTTGTTTATTCCACTGCCGAGCAGACCATCGACACAGAAGTCTTTCAACCCGCGTGCGGTCCAATTCTTGATTGTTACAAATTTATTGGTTTTTGTATACCAGCTTTATGCGTTCTATCAAGGGGTGTCGTTGGCAGAAGTATCTGGAGCAATTCCCAACCAGATTATGCAGCGCTATTCGTTTCTACCACCGCTTCCAAACCTTTTTGATAGGACACTCCTCACCTCTCTATTTTTACACGATGTGCACATCTTACAGGGCGGACTTATCCACATTATTGGTAACATGTTGTATCTCTCGGCTTTTGGTCCGACCCTTGAAAGTATGATTGGGAGCCTGAAATTTCTCCTGTTCTACCTGTTGTGCGGCGTGTTGGCGACGCTCTGTTACGTAATGATTTACTACGATTCTAACTTGCCCCTGATTGGTGCGAGCGGTGCAATCGCTGGTGTAATGGGGGCGCACTTTATCGCCTGTCCTAGGGCGCGTGTCCGATGCCTTGTCTTTATCTATATCATCTCTGTGCCCGCGATTGTTTTGTTGTTACCTTGGATCGCTATTCAGTTAGTTAATGTCTATTTTTCGTTTCAAGGTGCATCTATCGCTTGGCTGGCGCATGTTGGGGGGTTTGGTGTGGGGATGTTTCTTATCAGAAAATTCCAACGGACTTGGTTTCGTCCTAAACATGAACCCTTCCACATTCGTCCTTATGTTCGATAGCGCTGTTTTTTTGTTACAAAAATTCCCGTCAAGGTTGGGATTCAGAGCAACATGACGCGTTGTGGCGAGGCAGGATTCTCCGCTTGCGGGATTCGGGTGGATTTCTTTCAGGCGGAGAAAGGTGCTTGACTAACGAGGTTGCCTGCTTTTTCACATGAATGCGGTTATGTGACATAGGATTGCGAGGTGGAAAGATGAACGCTCTAAAACAATTTGGGATTTTCTTGTTGTTACTTGCCTGTGTTGGTTTGTCGGGTTGCGTTTGGTCTTCTCTATTAGAGAATTCATGGAGTGAGAACTTCGCGCTGGCGAACTATGGATCAAAGGCAAACCATCCAGCGCTCAATGATGGGCGGTTAGACACGGTTGCGGCTGTAGCGGCGAAAAATGAACGGATCTTTACGGTACGGTTCCCGGAGGTCAAACCCGTTCGGAAGATTATCATTCATAACGTTAATCTCTTCTGGTTTCATGTGGACTATTGGGATATTGATAAGTTTGAGTGGAAAACAGTGCACTCTGTGCGTCAATTGCGGGATATTGCGGTTAAATTGTAAGACAAACACTATCCGTATCAATGTCTCCCGCACGGTCGATGATAACGTTGTTACAAAGGTGCTCTTATCGCCCGGTGACAAGGTTGTAGATCGGAGGACCACACTCGCGGGAGCGTATTATCCTCACTTCCGTGTCATCCAGCCAGCATTGGCACAGGTCCGTGAGATTGAAGTGTATCATCTGGCATCGAAGTAGGGCTGATGCCAAAATTTTGAATTAACGTTTTATTGCAACTGATACCCCATCACGGAGCGGTATGATTGTCGTGAACACATCGGGGGAACTGTAGAGCAGCCGCGTCAATTCCTTGACCCCGACTGTGGTTTTGTGCACCCATTGTTCCTCTTCATCAAGTCCCTGCACGTCAGCATCGGTATCGTATGTGACGACACGCCCCAGCCATAGCATGTTGTCTGTGATAAAGAGTCCGCCGCTCCTGAGCCGTGGAATTGCCTTACGAAACGCTTCGGGATAACCATCTTTGTCGATGTCGTTATAGATGATGTCAAATTCCCCTTCGGTTTCGTCGATGATTTCAAGGGCGTTTCCAACGCGATAGTCGATGCGATCGGCGATCCCGCCTCGCGCAAGATAATCCGCCGCACGATCCGCATTTTCCTGCGAGCCGTCGGTACAGATGATACGCCCTTCCGGCTGTCGTAATGCCTTTGCCATCCAATACGCCGAATAGCCGAAACCGGATCCCATCTCGAAAATCCGCGTTGGGTTCGTCAGCAGCACCAGTTGATGTAACACGCGACCAACGAGCGGTCCCACAATCGGGAAACGGCGTTCCCGTGCGTATGCCTCCATCTCTGTTAGCACCTCGTCGCGTGCTGGAATAACATCAAGTAGGTATTCGTCAATTGATGGATGAAGCACGTCCAAACGTTCCATGAATCCCTCCTATTCTATCTGAAAAAAACAGTGCGTAACGAGTCATGCGTAAGGTCTTTTCTTTGGGTATTGTGTGTTAGGGGTTTATTTTTGAGACCTTATCAATAATAAGTATATCCCACAAGGTTATATTATGGTGAATTCAAAAAATAACGAGACACTTTCGCTCCCCGCGTGGTGCGGTTACAAACCGCACCTACCGGGTCTGAGGGCAATGCGGTTCGGTTTGGGGTGTTTCATTAATCCTAAGATCTACTATAAGTATGCCATAAAATTGTGTCCGAGTCTATATTTTCCGCGCACTATAGTCTTTAGATTGGTAGACCCTGCACAGTTGACTTTTCCGTTTTTGGTAAGGTGGGAGTGTAAATATCTCAGTTAATTCACCACATCGCTCTAGTGAGCGGAGTGTTTTTCCGGGCGGCAGCTTTTTCTCGTAAAATCTGGCTAAAAACCATCATTTCGTTTTGACTTTTGGTGCTTCAATATCGCAAACTTTTGTAATTTGATTGTGGATGTAAAATTTATTATGGTGAATTAGATAAATAAGTAGACGTTTACCAATAACTCCGACCGTCGCGAAGTTTTCCAAGTCCCCCTGATAACGGTTTCCCCCTTGATAAGGGGGGCTAGGGGGGTTGGGGGATTTAGGAGGTTGGTTGTGCATTTGGAGTGTCTAAATAATTCTAAAATCTACCATAAATAAATTGCCGGCGGTTTATGTGACCGGACAGGGGCAGATTTATCATTGTGGTAATTGCATCCATTTGGAAGACCTAGCCAAGGTGTATAAGATTCCATTGGAGTTTGCCAAATGGATGGACTACCCCCCGCGCGGTAATTGTGAACCTGATAAGAATGTCCTGTAAAAGAGTCTTATCGGACATTTTTTCCCGCCTTAACTTCCTTACCTCCGCCTCAATCCTCTCCAAAAAAGAGTTGCAATCTTCATGGTAAATCTGCCATAATATGGCAAGTCTACCATGAAGTGAGAGGAAGATATAATTTTGAACGAAGCGATGAAAGATGTAACTTGGATTGGGGGTTCTCGCGAGCAAGTCCGAAAGTTCCCGAAAGCCGTAAGACGGGCAGTCGGTGAAGCGTTGCGTTTTGCGCAGCGCGGTGCTAAACACCCTAAAGCAAAACCGATGCGGGGCATTGGATCAGGCGTATGGGAAATTGTCGCACGTTACGATACAGACACATATCGTGCCGTTTACACCGTAAACATTGGCAATAAAATCTATGTGCTCCATGCGTTTCAGAAGAAATCGACTCGCGGGATCAGAACCCCGAAACGAGAAATTGATTTGATAAAGCAGCGACTTACCATCGCGCAACAACTGGGAGCTCCGGGAATGTGTTTAAGGATTTGGGATTTTCTGATGCCGAAGCCGAGCGAGCCTTGTTGAAGGCAGATTTAGCTGTTGAGATCTACAAAATCATAGAAGCGCAAAAGCTCACACAGGCAAAAGCGGGGAAAATCCTCGGTATTGACCCCTCCGACATTTCAAGACTGAAAGCTGGTGATTTTAACCGCTTTAGCGTAGAGCGACTGTTTACACTTCTCAATCGCTTTAACCGCAACATTGAGATCCGGATTACACCAGCAGAAGATGGAGAGGGACATCAGCGGATCGTTGCGGTTTAGGGGCGTTAAATCAGATAATATCCGGTAACGGGTCTTATCGGATATTATTGGGCAATTTTTGGCGAAATCTGAAATTCTCGATCCAGTCATAGCGCGGATTCTAACAGTCTCAATAAGCAAAAAATATGTCCGATAACCCAAAGACAACGGATAATGCGTAAAAAAGGAGCATAATAATCGCACAATGGGGAATTGTTAAAAGAACACGCGCTGACGAAACAGAAAGTTTTGGTATCCAAAGAAAAGGGGAACGTGGCAACTGGGTGGCACTTCAAACGGTTTCAGACAACCATCATAAAGGATCTGAAAATGGCACAAGGGCAGTCCAATCTTTGGGCAAAATCCTATATCAACGATGGATATTTAATGCTTCCAGATCTTATTACACCGGAAGAATGTAACGAGTTGAAAGCGGAGATGCTGAAAATTTTTCGAGGCGATTATCCGTGTGAGGCGATCCCTCCGATGCCGGAAATAGCAAGTGAGAAGAAAGTATTGGATAGAATTATGTGCGTCGGTGAACCGCATGTCTTTAGCCCTTTGGTTCGGCATTACATTGAACATCCTAAAATCTGTGAAGTACTTCGAGAGATTGTTGGGGCACACATCCCATTTTGGGATGGCGGAATCAAGTGCATGCAGTCGATGATGCTGAGCAAAGTCCCTGGGCATACCGGTAACCCGTGGCATCAGGACGAACATCCGATTCCGACACGGGATAGGTCGCTGATCGGTGTGTGGACCGCGTTAGATGACGCCACAATTGAGAACGGCTGCCTTTGGGTTCTGCCGAACAGCCATCGTTCGGGTGTAATTTACGATCGCGTACCGCACAACAAACGCGATGAATTCGACAGCTGCCAAGAAGCGACTGGTTTTGATGACGCGGACGAGATTCCGATTGAGATGTCGGCTGGTAGTGTCCTCTTTTTCAACGGTTACCTCTTGCACCGCTCCAAAAAGAATCGAAGTGACAAATTTCGGCGCATCCTTGTGAGCCACTATTGTTCAACAGCATCGTGGCTGGGCTGGAAGGGGGAGCGCAATTACCGTGGTGTTATCACTATCGCTGGTGAAGATCCGTACATTGACGAAGGGCATGTCATCCCGAACGTCTGGGCACGATGGGAGTAAGGACTCCGTTGCGCCACAAAAGCAGATGGCGAAGCAAGTTGAGCGCAACGAAATCCCGATCTTATCGGGGATGCCCCACCTACAACTTTAGCGGTGAGTGGACTGTAAACCTGTCTGCTTTAAGATTCCCCAGAGCGTTGTTCGCTTGTATGTGTTTGGGGAAACGGGCAAACCCGCTGGCACCCATGCAGGAGAAAATTCCAGTCCCGGATCTTGTGTCAACTGTTGTATCTCCCCGTCCGCCACTCTAATTAAATGGATATCTTTATTTCCGCCGGCAGTTGACACATAGGCAATCCATTGTCTATCAGGCGATTCGGTAGGTTCGTCGCAGGCTTGTGGGACGTTTGCTAACTTTCGGGCATTTCCCGCATTGACATCTATGGCAAACAGGGTAGGAACTTTTGCACCAGCGAGCATATCGCTAGACAAGTAGATCTCTTTGCCGTTAGCTGCCCAAGTGGGGTTTGTCGCGGATACTTGTGTGAGGGCTCGCTGTTTTTTGCCATTTGCGTTCATCAGATGGATAGCACCGAAACCGTCCAGTGTGGTACGGAACGCGATCCACTGCCCGTCCGGCGACCACGCCGGTGTTGAATTGTGCCCGCCCTTGTTTGTGAGTTGTTGTGCCTTCTTGCCGCTTGGGTTCATTATGTAGATGTCAGTATCTGGTGCATGCTCTCTGTGATGGTTGGATGCAAATGCAATCCAGCGTCCATCCGGCGACCAAGCGGGATCGATGTCAGTCGCGCGATTGTTTGTTAGCCGTTGAGATTCCTTGTTTTTCATCTCCATCACGTAAATCTCTGGATTGCCATCCCTGTGTGAAACGAAAGCGAAAGCACTGGCATCTGGTGCCCACGTCGGGGAAGAGTCCTCCGCCGGATGGTTGGTTAAGTTGACGGGATTCTTGCGATTGATATCCATGATGTAGATATCGAGATTTCCGGTCAGATCAGCGGTGAAGGAAATCGTCTTATTGCCCCAAGCATTTATAGTCAGCAGACTGCTCGCTATCAGCAACATTTTCCAAACTAATTTTTGTTTCATGGATAAGTTTTTCCTATCTTCTTGCACTTTTCGGTCAATCAAGGCGAACCACTACTTTGTTAAAACGTGACCGAAATACCTAGTGTTGGTAGAATCGGCAGCATCGGTTCTTCATCGATCTCGCAATCGAGCAGCACACCTGTTTCCTCGTCGAGCGTCTCACTGAACGCATATTGGTCAATGTTAGTACGATTGTAGAGATTTAAGATCTGGAAATACCATGTGAGTTCCCACCGGCTGTATGGATTCCGTTTCGTAAACCGAAAATCGAGACTGTGATAAGGTGGTAGCCGCTCTGAATGCGTCGCTCCAAACTGTCGGTCGCACGCGAGGTCACTCCCCGGCTGCGAAACCAGCGCATGCGTCAACGGCGTTCTCGGTTCGCCGGTATGGAAACGCCAAGTCAGGTAGAGATGCCACCCCCGTGACAGCTGATGACTACTACTGAGCGCGAGGGAATGCCGTCGGTCGGACTGCCGAAAAAATGTCTCACCGGCTGCACTTTCTTTCGCGATGGTGTACGCATAGCCGGCTCCCCACGTCAACCGATCTGAAACTGCATGTGTCACGAAAACATCCATCCCTTTTGCCTCTCCAGATTCCGGAGGTACAAAAATCTGAGTCTGTCGTCCGAACTCCCTGAGCCGCCCTGAAAGATTGTCCAATGTTTTGTAATACGCCTCCAAACGGAACAAGAAATTAGCGTTTGGATGGTATTCACCGCTGAGAATGTAATGAACCGCCTGTTCGGCGCGTCCAGCGGTCTGAACGTTATCCTCCACAGGAATATTCATCATAGAAATGGGTTGGTGATAGATCCCCCACGCGCCGCGCAACACCAGTTTCTCTGTTGGGCGGACTGCAAGTGCAATCCGAGGTCCGATCTCATAGCTTTGGATACCGGCGGCGCGATAGTCCTGAAACAGGTACCGTCCTCCCACATTGAGCGCGAGTTTCGGATGTAGCTGCCACTCGTCTTGGAGGAACATCTTAATTTCGCTGCCGCTGTCTTCAAAGTCTGCGAGGACTCGTGCGTATTGGTCTATGCCGGGCTGCCGTTCTCGGACATCGTAATCGTATTGCGCTGCTGTCAAACGCCATTCTATTCCGCTACGAAACAGATGTTTATCCAAAAAACCGGCTGTGAATTCCGTTTTGGCACCGAAGAAACGGAACGAACGGACATCAAAATTCTCCGTTCCGGTCTGCCGATCATGCGCTGCGGTCCCGGCAAAAACGAACACATCAGACCAGTTCGTCGTACCAAAGTGATGCCGCCACCGCGTCCAAACGGTTAGATTATCGTAACGCGAATCTAAATTATTGTCGGGGTCCCCTTGCCGAATCCGATTCTTATCCCAGCCATAAAGTCCATTGAGCGTGAGTGTATCTGTCTGTGTCGGCGTATAGGTCACTTTCCCGTAAAGATCCGCGTATTGTGGCTTGTAGTCCTCGTCGAAATCAATCATTGCAAGGATCAGGTCAACGTAACCTCGACGTGCCGACAGGCGCCATGACCCCTTTTCTGATAAGGGACCCTCCACCATTGCGGTTGTATTAATAAGGTCAAGCCCGAAATTAGCAGAAACTTTCTCAATCTCTCCCTCTTTCGTTGTGATGTCAAACACACCGGCCATTTTATCACCATACTCCGCTGGGAAACCACCCATCAACAGTTCGACGCGCTGGATCAAATCGAGCCCAACGAGTGAAACAGCGCCTCCCCAGTCTTGTAGGTGGTACGGATCGAAGAGTTCCATCCCGTCTAACCTCACCAAGATATCGTCCTTTTCACCCCCACGCACACTGAATCGTGCGCTGTAATCGCTCGCAACAACCCCCGGAAAAATGTGTGCAGCCCGCATCACATCGTTATCAACCAACGGAAACCGCTCAATTCGTTGCTTTGAGAGTGATAACTTTGAGGGTGTCCCATCATCAATCGCGAACCGGCCGGGTGTCACCACAATTTCGTCGAGCTCAACGGGTTTTGTGTCATCTTCTGCTGAAACGCTAAGGTAACTTGCAATTCCAAAAAGTAGAAGATGTAGACAGATTGCGCGGAGGGATTTAATCATGAATTTGGCCCTCACAATATTTAAGTGCTTCTGCGATTATAACACATAGTAGGTAAGCAGGCAATAGTAGCTGAGGAAATACACAGAGCCATTTATAGTGAATTATATAAATAGGCAGACATTGAAAAGCAGTAGACACACGCCGCCCTGATAGATCGGGATTCAAAGCAATATACCGTAGCTCTGCGAACAAAGTTTCTGACCTCGCTCGTTCACAGTATTAGGAGTTTGCAAATCGATTGATTTTATCGCGCAACGATCATCCGGCGCGTCGTCTGATAATCCCCTACCACTAGCGTGTAGAAATACACCCCGCTGCTGACCCCTTCCCCCATGTCATTGCGGCCATCCCAATATGCTGCTTGTTCCCGTGACATATAATTGCCGGCAGGTTTGGTGCCCAGATCCAACGTCCTTACCAGATATCCAGCGACATCATAAATGTGAATTTTTACATAGGCAGCCTCTGCTAGCTGGTAGGGTATCCACGTTTCGGGATTGAACGGGTTGGGATAGTTTGGCAGCAATTTCGTTTCCGTGATCAACGGCTTCATGTGGGATAACCACGCTTTGAGCATGTCGTGGGCAAGACGTGCCTCACGTGAGGGGATTGCCAGTGATTCTAAAGCTGCAAGGGCTTGGAATTGACGCTTGACACTTGATGGGTGATAATTGGCAGTTGGGTTTGAATCCTCAACAGGTAGCGCAGGTGCTGCAGCGTTTTCGCTTAAATTCACGCTGATAAGTATTAAATCGGCCACATCCACGGTCCCGTCGCCATTGACATCTCCGGCGAGATGAGTGCTAACTTGTCCGAATTGAAGGGCAGCCTGTATCAGATCTAGAATATTCACGACTCCATCCCGATTAACGTCCGGGGATGGGAACGAATCTGCTGGGGGAATCGGAGGCTTGTCCTCTGTTCCATTATTCAAGTTGTTCTTGGCTCCCTCATTAATCCAATCAATGATGAGTTGGATCTGAGCTGCCGGCAAAGGTGGACCGCTAGGCGGCATTTCGCCCTCAACAATTTGTTCGACCAGTTCGCTCCTTCGCGCATTGCCTGCAATGACAATAGCACCATCATTGCCTCCTGCAATCAGGGCATCATACGTACGGAGATCTATACC
>JAGWBT010000168.1:5984-9279 GCA_021295755.1 Candidatus Poribacteria bacterium | reverse complement strand
ACCAATAACTCTAACCTACGCGCAGTTTCCAAAGTCCCCCTGATAAGGGGGATTTAGGGGGTTGGCTGTGCATTTGGAGTGTCCAATTAATTCTAAAATCTATCATAAAAGAGCTTTCTCTTCAAAACAACCAGATCCGCGATATTACGCCTTTGGCAAATTTAATTTATGGTGAATTCTAAAAATAAATAGACCCTTTCGCTCCCCATGTTTGGTAGGCGCTGTTTCCAACTGCGCTGTCCAGTCTCCCGTTTGGTAGGCGCTGTTTCCAACTGCGCCGATGCGGTGCGGTTAGAAACCGCACCTACCGGGGTGATGCCCGGATTTTTCCCTCCCCGGTAGACGAGGTTTGCTAACCACTTTCGCTCCCCGGTAGGCGAGGTTTCCAACCTCGCCGATTGGAAGTGTCCAATTAATTCTAAAATCTACCATAGATAGAAAAGTTATATCTCCAGCATAATATGATTGTTGATTTGAAGCCGCTGGTGGATAACCCTTATATTCCCGCGTTAGAAGCGCGGGGGGTGATTGTACGGCAGTAAGCGGGATTGACTTGTCACAGGGTTTCTTTTTGAGGTTTTTGGAGTATTTTAATCGGTAGAGCGGTTCGCTCATGTAAAGAAATCTTGCAAAGAAACCGAGTTTTTTCTTCAAAACTCGGTTTCTCTGAGCTATTCTGCACTTTCTTTTGACATGAGCCACGAACATTATAACCTAAGGGGGATTAACGATGATTCGATTTAAGACATTCAGATACAGTTTAGGGATTTTGATGATAAGCGTGCCACCGCCCAAGTTGTGGAGATCCCTGATCCTAATTTGGAGCGGGCTATCCGTCAGGAATTGGGGTTGTCATCTGAAGCTGCGATTACCCAGCAGGAGATGCTACTATTAGACAAACTTATTGCCAGGGATGCCGAAATAAAAGATCTTACCGGGTTGGAATATGCGATTCGTGTGAGAGAGATATTCCTCGAAAGAAATCAAGTCCGAGACATCACTCCATTGAGAGGGTTGACAAACTTGGAGGTTCTATACCTTTCAGTCAATCCAATTTCCGATTTGTCCCCCTTGTCCGGCATCGTTTCACTCCAACGCCTCGACCTTGCCGAGATACCGATACAGGACCTTTCAATCGTTTCAAACCTCACACAGTTAGAAGGGTTAGGGCTTGCGCTGTGTGAGTTAACAGATATTACGCCGCTTACGAACCTGACAAAGCTGAGATTTCTTGATTTAGCTGAGAATCGGATTGTGGATGTAGGTCCCCTTGCCAATTTAACGGCACTAGAAGAACTGAGAATCCAGAAGAATCTGATTGTCGATTTTAGTCCAATTCAAGGGATATCGTTTCACATACTTCGACGCGATGAGGAGTGTGCGCTGCCAGATCCTCCGATTCAAGACCGAATCCAAAGTCGGACGTTTCCATCTATTGTTCAACTCTTTGGTGATGCAACAGTGAATCTGACTGCATTATCATACGAAGACCGCCTTGCATATCACGATCTTTGGGGGATGGGCCTTCCTTTTGACCTCCGTTTCGACGTGCGGTCACCGTGGGATCGACTGGTAGGTGAGGTAGATCGTGCAATAGCCAAGCGGGAGGAACTCCTCGCCAAAAATCCGAATATGATTTTCCTCGTTGACCTACGATTACGGAGTGCTGGAAGTGGCCACTACCCCGAAGATGGACATGGCCACTACCCCGAAGATTGGTTCGGCTGGCTGAGAGACGAAAATGGAAACCGTATCAAAACCTCGCGTGATCCCGCTAAGACTGGTTCCTTTATTGATTTCACACAGCCCGCCGTTCAAGACGTCATTGTTCAACAAGCGATTTCCGTGGCACAGTGTGGGTTATATGACGGTATCATGTTCGACGGGGGCTGATCTGATGCGGGGCCTGTGCTTGTGGATTATTCTCTGGAAGAATCGGAACGCCAATACTATAGAACCTTCGAGCAAGAGCTAGAAGCACGGGTCTCAATGATTCAAAGGATTCGTGCTAATGTCCCTGACGATTTTCTGATTCTTTGCAATTCAAATTGGGCTAAACTCCCAATCACAGGTTCCTATATCAATGGCGGTTTCATGGAAACGGGTCGTGATGGCTACGATGTTTACCAAAACAAAACACTTGCTGAAATTGAAGATGCGCTCCTATGGTATGAAGCAAACGTAAGAGAACCACGAATTAACTGCTTGAGGGGCGAGGGGATTCCCACTGAGCCGGCAGATAGCCCAACGAATCGTCGTTTCATGCGTTTATTCACCACAATGAGCCTTACCCTTTCTGATGGATACACGTTGTATACTACAGGACGCTTTGCCCAAGAGCACTTCTGGTATGATTTCTGGGATACCGATCTCGGACGACCTGTTGGACCCACAGCGCAGCGCTATCAAGAAGATATTGAGAGCTTGTATATCCGCGAGTTCACCAACGGTTGGGCGGTTTATAACCGGAGTGGGGAATCTCAGACAATCACGCTGCCGTCATCTGCGACCTCTGTATCCGATAGGGGAAGCACAGCTGCATCCGTCACCCACTTGCTACCTGACCTTGACGGTGAAATCTATCTCAAAGCTAAAAACCCCGCCGATGTCAACGGTGATGGGAGTGTCAACATCTTAGACTTGGTGCACGTCGCCAACAGCCTCGGTCAATCCTCCCCTGATCCCAATGGCGATGGGGTGGTCAACATTCTGGATTTGGTCTTTGTTGCGGGTATGTTTGGGCAGACAGCAGCCGCACCTTCAGCGCATCTACAAGCATCTGAGATGCTCACAGCGGTAGAGGTGAGGCAGTGGTTGACCGACGCACGGTCTCTGGAGGTTAGCGATCCAATCATGAAGAGGGGGATTATGGTACTTGAACAACTTTTGGTATTCCTAACACCAAAGGAGACGGAACTGTTGTCCAACTATCCGAATCCGTTTAACCCGGAAACGTGGATACCGTATCGGTTAGCGGAGGACGCTTTTGTCACCCTGACCATCTATGATGGGAGCGGTCGAGTCGTCCGTAGGTTTGATGTTGGGCATCAGATTGCGTCTGCCTACGAGAGTCGGTCGAAAGCAATCTACTGGGAGGGCACAAACGAACTAGGTGAGCGGGTGGCAAGCGGTGTGTATTTCTATCACCTGTCTGCCGGGGATTATTCCGCCACGCGGCGGATGTTGGTTATCAAGTAGGGGAGCACCTGTACAGAGGTTGACATACTCCAAAACCTAAAGGATTTGGATTCTTTAGGAATCGAATTGCGCTATCAACAAGGATTGGACGGCGAAC
>JAGWBT010000168.1:0-5902 GCA_021295755.1 Candidatus Poribacteria bacterium | reverse complement strand
GTTTGTAGACGTTGACACAAGGAGCCAATCTGTATCACCGCATTAAAAGACGGGGGTTTAGATTGGAAGATTTTGATAAAATTTGCAATAAGTCATTATGAGTTTTTTGTGTATAACAGAGTTGTCTGTCTATGAAACGTGAAACATATTTGGTTCATCGGTTCACTAGTTCATTAATGTCTCAATGAACCAATGAACCGATGAACTCTTGAACAACGCAGCAACGACACCTCACCAGCTAGTGCCGAAAGTTCCTAAACAACCGCTGACAAGCCTCCATCAATATTGATCGCTGTCCCCGTTATGTATGAAGCCCGATCTGAGACGAGGAAAGCCACGAGATCGCCGACCTCAGTCGGTTCGCCCAAGCGACCGAGCGGATGCTCCGCTCCCCTTGCTTCCCAATACTCGTCAATTGTGCCGGGCGAGCCATCCGCTCTCCAAGAACGTTCACCCTGCGCACTCTTGATCGAGGTCAAGCAAACCGTGTTGACGAGAATCTTGTCGGCGAGCAACTCTTTGGAGAGCGCTTTTGTCATCGCAATGCCTGCCGCTCGACTGACAGAGGTTGGGACAGAGCCTGCGTCCGGCTGTTTGCCACCGGGGTGCGTGACATTGATAATGCGTCCGCCACCGGTTGGTCTCATGTGAGGGATAGCCAACCGCGCACAGCGCACCGCTCCCATCAACTTGAGATCGAGATCCTCATACCATTCCGCATCGGTGACCTGTTCAAAATTTCCGCCCGCAGATTTGCCCGCGTTATTGACCAAAATATCGATCTTTCCGTACTTATCAACCGTTTGGCTGATAAAATTTTCGAGTGTTCCGGCGATTGTCACATCGGCAGCGACTGCGAGCACTTCGCCGCCCGTTGCGTCCCTAATCTCTTGTGCTGCCTCTTCCAAGACATCCTCACGACGAGCGCAGATCGCGACCTTCGCGCCCTCTTCGCAGAGCCGTTGGGCGATGCCCTTGCCAATGCCTTCACTACCGCCTGTGATGACGGCAACCTTTCCTGCCAATCCTAGATCCATAGTAACCTCCTATAGTTGGGTTAGGGGTTCGCACGGTAAATCGTCCGATTTACACACGCTCACCTGATATATGTTAGTTGGAACTTTTCTCGTAAGTGTTCACCCAGAGCGGGATTGTTGCGGTTGACGGCGGGGTGCACCGGTGCGCATCACACGCTTGATAGCGAACACTTATCTTCAACGGAAACGCTTTTTCGATTGTTTCACCCGGCTTCAACTGCAATGTCATTTTGATCGTGACATCGCCTTCATAGATGGAAATTGGAGTCTCTTTCCAATCTGCGTGGAACGGTTTCCCCTTGGGGTATGTGACCGACACGATTTCGACGGAAGCGTCGGGACTGACGGACACAGTTGTCGGGATCAGCAGATCCCACGAAGAGGGATTGGCGTTGATATGCCACCCTTCAGCGAGTTCAACCTTCACCTCTACATCAAAGGCGTTTCCGGGGACGATGTCCCCCGTCGAGGGTATGGAGGCTGCAATCGCCAACAGTTCGTCCTCTGAAGGTAAATCCACCGGGGCTTTCGGCAGCCCGAAGAGGTTGATCTCGCCTATTCTCTCTGTGTTCAAACCGAATTGGTGTGACTCTGCTTGGGGTGCTACTCCGACTTTGGTCCAATCCGTCGAAAGATAGCGATTTGTAGCAAAAAGCATGTGCATAAAAGCGCCGGGCGACTGTCCCATCATGCCCGCGAAGTTTTGAAGCGTTTTTTCCGCCTTATCCAGATAATCCTTTTCGCCAACGTGTTGGGCGATGGTGAGCAGGTTATTGGCTGCTACGGCATTCCCCGATGGGAGAGCAGAGTCGTAAGGATTCTTGGTGCGTACAACCAGATGTTTTTGGTTGGCAAGCGTGAAGTAAAAACCGCCGTTTTTGTCGTCCCAAAATAGTTGACTCATTGTCTCGGTCAAGGACTTTGCTTCATTCAACCAAGTCTCTTTGCCCGTTGCCTGATGCAGACCCAGTAAACCACGAACGAGGAAGGCATAATCGTCGAGATAGCCGTTATATTTGGCAACACCATCCCTGTAGGTCCGCATCAGTTGTCCGTCAGCGGTCCGAAGATGTTTCAGGTTAAACCGGGCAGCCTTCTCCGCCGCGTCACGATACCGTTTATCGCCGAGCACTTCGTAGCCGTAGGCAAACGCATCAATCATTAAGCCGTTCCAGCTTGTGATCACTTTCGTATCGAGCAGGGGTTGTTTCCTCTGATCCCGCGCCGCGAGTAGTTTTGCCTTGAGCGGTGCAAGTTGGCTGTGGAGGTCCTCCTCCGACTTTTTGAGTGATTTCGCTACACTTGAAAGGGGGACGGGAAGGTAAAGGATATTGGTCCCGCCTTCAAAGTTGGGCCCTTCCTCCACCCCATAAACCTGCATGAATAGCTTGGCATCCTTTTTCCCAAGGACCTCTTGAATCTGTTCTTTTGTCCAGATATAGGATTTGCCCTCTTCCGCATCCACTTCCGCATCCAGTGCTGAGTAGAAACCACCCTCGGCAGATGTCATCTCTCGTGAAACGAAACTGAAAATCTCCTCAGCGATCCGTCGGTAGAGCAGGGTTTTCGTGAGCTGATAGGTTTGCAGGTATACTTTCGCGAGTAGGGCGTTGTCATACAGCATCTTCTCAAAATGCGGCACAAGCCACTTAGCATCAACCGAGTAACGGTGGAAACCGCCACCAATCTGATCATACATTCCACCATGCGCCATCTTGTCAAGGGTGTTGGTGACCATCTCAAGGGTCGATTCGGAAGATTCACGTTGATACTCGCTCAACAACAATTCCAGATTTGTGGGGCTCGGAAACTTTGGCGCGCCACCGAAGCCGCCGTGTGTAGCGTCATACCTCGATCGCAGTGCTTTCACCGCTGCCGAGATCAGCTTCCTATCCAGCGGCGCTTCCCCGATGGAAGCCGGGGCGGCAGCCGTTGCCTGTATGATGACTTCCGTTATCTTCTCCGCCTGTGCTATGACCTCCGCCTGTTGATTAGTCCACACCTCATGCAGTGCGTTTAGGACTCTCGGAAAGCCGGGACGACCCCGACTATCCTCCGGTGGAAAGTAAGTTCCCCCGAAAAAAGGGAGAAGATCAGGCGTCAAAAAAACAGAGTTGGGCCAACCGCCAGAACCTGTCATGATTTGGGTGGCGGTCATATAAATCTCATCTATATCCGGGCGTTCTTCCCGATCTACCTTGATGTTAATGAACAGGGCATTCATCTGATCGGCTATCTCTGGATCTGAGAACACCTTCCGTTCCATGACGTGACACCAGTAGCAGGTAGAATAACCCACGGAGAGGAAAATCGGTCTGTTTTCAGCCTTCGCCCGATCCAACGCCTCGGGACCCCACGGATACCAGTCAACCGGATTGTGGGCATGTAGAAGCAGATAAGGGCTTGTTTCACCGATGAGGGCATTCGCCCACTTCCATGTCCCATCGGGATTCTTGAGAGCTGCTTCGTGTGGATGTGAATCCTCAGCAGCATAAACCGTGCCTCCAAGACTGCTTCCAATGATGCACAAATACATGAGGGAGAAAATTAAACTCAATCGCATACTAACGTTTCCTCACTTTTAATCTCAACACATTAAAACAACGGGGAAAATGGGGAAATTTATAGTTTTCTTTTTATTTTATCTTTACAGATCAAGGATGGAGCCATCGACACCGAAGGCATCCCACTTCCCGCGTGAGGGATCACCTGAAAGCGAGCGGATATAATCTTCGTTTAGCGAAACGCCCCAACCTGGCCCCTGCGGCACTTTCAGATGTCCATCGACTGGCTTCTCTTCAAACCCATCGATGAGGTTCTTCCGTTCCGGATTATTTCCGTTCGGGACTTCTTGGATAAGAAAGTTTGGCACGACGGTGTCCAAGTGTAGGCAAATCACCGTTGACAGGGGACTCAGTGGATTGTGTGGCGCAATCGTGGCGAAAAACGCGTCTGCCATCGCCGCAATCTTGAACGCTTCCATAATGCCACCGCAGGTACAGATATCGGGTTGGACGACATCCACGGCGCCCTTGACGAGATACTCGCGGAAGGGGTAGCGCGTGTAGAGTCGCTCTCCGGTGGCGATTGGAACGCCTGCATTCCGACGCAGCGTTGCCATCGCATCGACCGATTCTGGGAGCACCGCCTCCTCGAAAAAGAGGATGCCGTAAGGTTCAATCCGTTTTGCCATTTCCATTGCGTTGACGGGGTTCAGGCGACCGTGACCATCAATCGCGATTGGGACCTCGTCGCCGACCGCTTCGCGCACCGCTTTGACTATTGCTTCCACTTTTTTGCCGTGAGCGAGACTGAAGGCGGGGCCCGTCGGATCAAATGGCGTAAATTTCAGTCCGCCCCAACCCGCTTCAAGCCGTTGTACAGCCGCCTCCGCCCAAGATTCTGGTGTGCTCCCGCCAATCCAGCAGTAAACCTTCATCTTGTGCCGATACATGCCGCCTATCAACTCGTACACCGGGACGTTCAAGGCTTTCCCTTTGATATCCCAGAGTGCATGCTCAATGCCGGATAGCGCACCGATGAGCACCGGACCACCTCGCCAGAAAGCGTTGCGATAAATCATCTGCCAGAGTTTCTCGACCTGAAATGGGTCTTCTCCAATCAGCACATTTTCAACATCTCGCAATGCGCCCACCAATGCGCCCTCTTTTCCCGAACAGGACGCTTCGCCGATGCCGATAATACCTTCATCGGTGTGCAGCTTGACGTAAATATACGCCCGCCCCTGAAATGGCGCGGGGAGAATTTCGAGTTGTGTAATTTTCATATCGTTTCAATCCTTTGAAGGTTCCAGCCATAAAATTAAATTAACTCAAGTGGTCACCTAAAGCCCCAGCGGGGCGATATGTATATAGCAAGCACAATGAAACCGACTCTCAAGCCCCAGCGGGGCGACATGTGTATAGAATTTTGCTTTGATAATTTTTCCAGAAATCAGTATGATAAGGTGTCCCTGCTGCAATGGGACGATTGGAATAAGCATTCGATTAATAAAAAGACAAACGGAGGTTTCAAATGGCATCAAAGCAAGAAGAATATGCGATAGGTTCTCGAATTCTGAGTGAGTATTTGGGGTCGCTGTTCCTCGTCATGGCGGCAATCGCGCCAATTATCCTTTTCAATCAAGTACTAGGTGCCGAGATCAATCTCACGATCCTAGCTGGTGGCATTGCCATTGGGTTTATTCTTTTTACCCTCGTTGAGATATTTGGTCCTATCAGCGGTGCCCATTTCAACCCCGCGGTAAGCCTTGCAATGGCAATCGGTGGTAAAATCGGCTGGAAACAGGCGTTAATTTATATGTTGGCGCAGGTCGCCGGTGGATTTACAGGGACAATCTTTTCGCATCTGATGTTCTATCATAAAATTCCCGAACTGATCACTGTTTCTGAAGTAGCCCGCCCGGGAGGGAACTATTTTTCGGAGATTCTATGCACCTTCATTCTTGTTCTTGCAATTCTCCTTTTGGTGCACAACCAATCGGATAAACTCTCCTTGGTGGTTGGCATGTTAGTTGGCGGACAGCTAATTGCGACATCAAGCACCATGTTCGCCAACCCGCAAGTTACTTTTGCACGGATGTTCACCTACGCGGCGGCAGGTGTAATGCCTGTCGATGGAGCGGTATTTATCCTGATGCAGATTATCGGCGCAGTACTCGCCGTGCTAGTTTTCAAAGCGGTGACGCAGAGGCAAGGCGAAGGATAACAGATTTCTATCGCCTTAACTATTCGGTGCCTCCGGAGGCCAAGGATCTAATGTCGATCCACTGGGTTCCGGTACCATCGGTCGAATCGGCAGCTGCTCGTAAGAACGATAAGAGAGATCTGCCAAGTGTGGCGTTT
>JAGWBT010000167.1 GCA_021295755.1 Candidatus Poribacteria bacterium | reverse complement strand
GCATGGGGGCTTTTTGCAAGTTCGCATCGGTGAACTTGAGTGCGCCACCTTCGACGTTCATGTCTGTTTTAATCTTTGTTCGTTCGTTCATCCACTTCGTCCACGCGTTCAGCGAGGAGGCATCAGCCCACCAGTCGGAGAGACTGTGACGGACACGGGTAAACCGGAACACACCGCGAATATCGGCACCGCGACCAATGACACGACCACCGGGTTCACCACGGGGCAGCGGTGGGACCTCCACGTTGCCCAAGGATATATTCTTGACAACATCACTCAAGGCATCAGGGATTGAACCAACCTCTTCAACCATAGAAAGCCCCGCCGGACGCTCAAAAGCGATTTTTACCTGCACAACACCACCGATACCACGACCAATGTTAGCGGGTGCGGCACTTGGAGCGGTTGCGACGGGTGCGGAAAATGCCAATGCACCGGGCGCATCAGAAACGGGCAAATCAACCTGTGTCACAACCCGTGGCACAGGCGCATTGGCACTGACTACCTTAGGCACGTTCGGGCTAATGGGAGCATCGAACGTCAGCGCTTTGTTGGAGAATTCCAAAACGGTTTGTGGCTGTACGGAGGTTGGACGCACGAGCCGTGCTGTCGTGACCCTGTGTTTAACCTGAACTGGTTCAACGATTACCGTACTTGTAGTTGGAACCGTTGGCTTAATTGTTTTGAAAATCGGTTTACGAACTTGAGGTTTGGGGGGCTCTTTGGCTTGTAGCACTTCGGCACCGACTAAATCTTTGAACTGCTGGGTTTGGGTGACGAGATAAACACCCGCGATAACGAAGGCAACTCCGTGAACAATCAACGAGGTCATCACAGCCCCTGAAGTCTTCTTGGCACTCATGTTTTTCCTCCAAAATTATGGTTTATGTTTCGAGATTTGAGGGAACCCTCACATCAGGTGCGATGCAAGAGTCTACATTGTGATGTGTTGCCTAAGCGCAACTAGTGTGCCATTGACCCGTAACTTTCTGTTGTCGGTTAATCAACTGAACGCACCAAATGGTGTAGATTGTACCTCCAGAATTGCACTATTCGGCACAACTGTCTTTTCGCTCATGTAAAGAGTTAGTGCAACGGAAAATCTGCCGTAGGCGGGGCATCCCCGATAAATCGGGATCCAAAGCGACTTGCCCCGCCTCTTGCCCCGCCTATTGAACTTTTGTCAAAACCTCGGTTTCTCCGGAGTGCTTTGCACTCTCTTTTTATATGAACCTTGTCTTTTTAATTTCGGTGGGCGGAACAGGATAGGAAAGAGAGGATTATCTCAATAAATCGAATCCGTTGAAATGAACTGTACCAACACAACGGGTGTATCCGCGAAAAATTTATCCAACGCGGCAAGTCTATTGTCGCCGAGTTCGGTATAGTCGTAAACACCCTTCTCAGAAACATGGAGGGTAATAAAAACATCTCGCGTTTATGTTAAGAAATCGTGCAACATCAACCGAGTCTATGGCAAGTACGGTTGCTGAAACCCGTGACACAATTTTAGGCAGGCACAAAAACGACCAATGGCCTCCATCTTGCCCCTGATTGACATTAGGTTAAGCTGTTGATAACGTGATGCGTGAAACGTGAAAAGCATTGGTTCAGCGCTTCATTTAGCCCCAGAGGGGCGACATGTCTATAGCACACGGATAAACAAATACCCTAAAGCCCCAGCGGGGCGACATGTGTATCCGAAGGGGGGAACGCAAGAAGAGTGGATGAACCAACCAATTAATGAATCAATGAACTCTTGAACAATGTGCAAACGACTTTTTCACTAGCTAGCACCAAAGGTTAGAGAAAGGCTTTTGATATGAAAGTGCATCGACACACACCGACCATCACTGACACAATCTCCTTTCCCTTCATCACTGAGGTTGCTATTGCCCCGGGAGGTGAATATGTTGCCTATGTGGTGCGAACCACAGATTGGAAAAAAAACAGATACGTGTTGACGTGCTTCCTTTACAATATTGATCGAAACGAGACACGAAAGATAGCAGAGAATACATGGCATCCCCGCTGGTTGAATGACAACACGCTTGTGGTGTTGCATCGCGACTCAAAAGATTCAGAGTGTCTTGGCAATAAATCACAGATATGGTTCTTTAACCCCGCTGATACTTCTGGTATGCAAATCACGTTTGTGCCGCACGGTATTGAAAAGTTTTGGTGCTATGGCAACGGTATCATCTACCATGCCGATAGCGATCCAAATAATCAAACTCTTAAACGAGAACAGCGGTACGGGTCTTACGTCCATGTTGGTCAAGAACCACGAACGACACAACTCTTCTACACAGATTTGCCTAACGTCGGCGTATCTGAAAAAGCCTCCATGAACCTCCCCTCAACCGATGCACCCAACGCCTTAAGATTAACAGACGGATTGGATTCTTCTCTGCGGATACGTGATCTCTGTCTGTCGAGCAATACCCTTTATCTGAATTGTCAGTTTCAACATGACCCCGACGCGATTTGTGTCTGGAGGCTTTCCGCAGGCCCAAGAGAACTCGCACTCATCGCAGCCTCCGAGGCGAAAGAGAAAGCGGAATTTTCTTGGGGCCAGCTAGATTTACCTTCAAACGCAGCTGTTATGGATGTGGCTCCTGACGGACGGACACTGCTACTTAACTGGAACGGGGGGCGTTCTGAGTTTTTTTCCAACGAGCCTTGGGCACTCTGGGCCCATTCGCTATCCTCGGATGCCTCAATATCAGACCGGCGTTGCCTCACAGCCCATTTTGAATCACAAATTCTTGCCGCGAGATGGCATGAGCAAGGCATTTACCTTCACTACATCGACGGAACCGTATCACGCCTCGCTCGACTTGATGTGTCTAGTCAATTGGAAACCCTTGATTTTGGAGATATTTATCCACTCTGCACGCCACCAACCTGTTTCGATATTTCCAAAGTAGGAGTCCTAACATTCGCAGCGGGTGGAGCACACAACGTTCCAGAAGTCGTCGTTGTTCCCAAGACAGAATGTCCGCCTACTCCATCTTCGTCCATACAGACAATATCCCCGCCCCTAGAAACACAGCAAATCACGGCTTTTAACTCTTTATGTGAGGACTGGGATTGGGGGACAAGAGAGGTCATTAACTGGAAAAGCCTCGACAACACAGAAATCGAGGGGGTTCTATTCAAACCCACGGATTTTGATCCAACTCTAAAGTATCCGCTCATCGGGGTGGTGCACGGCGGTCCAGCCACGGCGGCCCTAGAACTTCGGCTTGATTGGGAAGATCGTTGGTTCTATCCAACGCTTCAGTTTCTAGCTCGTGGGATTTTGGTACTGAAGCCCAATTACCGTGGTTCAGACGGGCGCGGTCATGCTTTTCTTGAGTTGAACCACGATAACCTTGGCAGGGGTGAATTATGGGATGTCGAAAGTGGTGTTGATTACCTGATTGAACAAGGCTATGTGGATCCAGAACACGTCGGCTGTGCCGGCTGGAGCCACGGTGGTTTTGTGGCTGCTTTTGTGGGTATGCACTCAGATCGTTTTGCTGCTGTGAGTGTTGGAGCGGGCATCACCAACTGGACAACGTATCACGCGACATCTGATTTCCACCGTTTTCCAGAAAAGGTGCTTGGAGGGCTTCCCTGTGCAATCCCGGAAAGCTATCAACAGGCATCTCCCGCAACTGCTGACAGTATTAAAAAGACACCAACCCTAGTTCAACACGGTGACGCTGATTCCATTGTGCATTTTGCAAACGCACAAGAATTGTATAGCCAACTTGAAGCCCAAGGGGTTCCCGTGGAACTTTTCCGCTATCCTAACATGGGTCACGGTGTACCCAACGAAACTCCACGAGCTGCCCGGGCAGTGATGTCGCAAAACCTGAAATGGTTCTGTCATCATCTTCTAGGACAACCTCTCGCCTGGAATCACTGTGATGAATTGGAATAAGTCACAAATCATACACTAATAGATGTAGGTTGGGTTGAACGGTTAAACGTGAATCCTATTTGAGACAATAAAAGTTCGATACTTAAAAACAGTCTTTTTCAATATAGGCGGAGTGAAACCCAACTCAATCCAACCTGCATGCTAGCCCCCGTTACCTCACCAACCGTAACTAAAATCATCGGGTGCTTTTTTCTTTTCGACTACTGTGATAAGGTGATACGCATACCGCCCCACATCCTGTATCTCCGTACCACGATCTTCCAACCTGACCTCCAGCGTGTAGACAAACCCCGGCTCAAAATCAAAACCCTGGATAGATTCGTAGAAAAACTCCCAGCGCTCTGAATCCTCATTGTACTCAAGATAGCAATCCTGTTCAACAAATCCCTGACACCGCTTGGTGTAAGGACCGATAGTGATAATCTCAATGTGTTCCTCACCGCAAGCTGAGAGGAATAGTAAAGCGATGATCAGAAGGAATCTCATTTTTATGCCTCCAAAAAAAATGGGCGATATAGTTTTCCCCACTATCTCCGCCGGCGCGTCCTAGCGTTTGCCTCCAACGGCACCATCATTTTTTCGTACAAACCGAGCAGGTGTTCGACCCGCTCACGGTCTGAGGAAAATGGAGAACGTCGGTAGAGCCTATCAACAGCGCGGTCTAGGTCGCGTTGCGCGTTGCGTAGGTTGACCGGCATCAGATCCGGATCGTAGAGATCGGCTAAGGTCGTATTCGGAAGCACGGCACGAGCAGCGAGGAGAGCGTCAGCGTACGGTTCAAGGTGTTGCAACCGTTCTGCGGAGACTACTAGCACCGGAAAGGTGTTGTAGACAAGACCGATAGAGTAACGGTAATCGCTTTTCAGACGTCCACCGATGTGACGCAGCCAAGCCATGTGCATCGCCGAAGTAAGCAGCGCGAATAGGGGTTTGGTAGCATTTTCGATAATGAAGACTAGATCACTTGGAATTACCGGCGGCTCCAGCCACCCAATCGGCACATATTCCCGTCGCTCGGAACTCACCTTCGGTATGACCAAAAACGGCGCGTCTGGAACAACGTTGACATGGTAGAGTGTCGGTGTTTCAGCAAGTGCCTGGGTCGGTCTGCTCCTGCTCGATAGCCGATAAGCACGGACAGCAGCGATACGTTCACGGACATTCGGCAGCGTCCTCAGCACTTGGGGCTCCGCATCAGCCAAGCGCAGTATCCACCGTTCTCCACCCTGTAGAAACTCGCGGCTTCCCACGAAAGGGTGTAGATACGGTTCAGCATTGGGCTCTTCTCGCAAAAACGCAGCGCGTTCTTCGGCGTTGAAAATGTAGTGTCCTCCGTCAATGGGTTTGGAGCCGATAATTAATCGTGGTAGCCCATTGATCGGCCGGGATTCCTTCTTCACAACAATCCGCGAATCGGTCAATCCGCCGGCGTCGAACAGGTAGGGTGAGAGAGCAGCGTGACGGCTCTCGTGTGGCTCACCGTTGAGGGTTTCGTAGGAAAACAGTCGCTTCTTTTGTGGCGTTTCACTCTGTTTTGTCAGTCCAATAATAACAACGTGAACGTGCGCCATGCCACGGGCGTCCGAACCCCATGCAAAGGTGCGATGGGCAAAAGCGATTTCTAGGGAGCAACGGTCAAACAGGAGGGGCCAAAGCTGCGCTACCTGTTCGCCTTGGGTGATGGAATTAGTCGCTACAAAACCAATCTGGGCCTCGCTCTGCTGCACATATTCACCAGCTTTAATGAACCAGGCGCCAACGTAGTCAAGCGAACCAGCTCGTCCCGAAGGTGAATTGATGGCAGTCCTCATTTGCCGACGCTGCGCTGTCGATTGAAACTTCGCACCTACAAACGGAGGAGGTTCTTTTCGGTGGTGTAGTGCGCGCCTTGGGCACGGCGTTCATCTTCGTCCATCACTGATTGAAAGAGCGAACCGAAGATTGCTGGGGAGATTTCCGACCAATTGAAGTGACAGGCGTCAATGAGCCGCTGGCGCATCTCGGAATCGAATGACGGGATGAGCAGTTGTTCGCGGAACAGATCGCCATTGACATAGGGGAAACGGGCGAGGTATTCGTCAAGGTTTATAGAGCGCTGGTCTACGGGTGTGTTGAGCACCTGAAACAGTAGTGATAGCAAGCCACCGAGGTCTGAGCCATTTTCCTGTGTCCGGTTCTCCAACAGATCAAGAAAAATGTCGCGTGGCTCAAAGATGCCGGTGTCATCGGCGAAGAAACAGAAAACGATGCGGACCAAGAATTGTTCCAGATTATGGCCTGTGTAACCGGATTCATGCAACGCATCGTGAAGCTGTCCAACGCGCTCGGAGGCTTCGATGTTGACCGGATCTTGATCCCTGAAGGATCGCTTCTGTATGCCCAAGATAAAGCCAAATTTTTCGACATGTTGGGGTAGCTCAGCAAGAGTGAAAGCAACGCTTTCATCTTCGTCAAGGTCTTATAACTCAAAGGTTTGGAAATCGCTCAGCAGGAGGTAGCGCGGCAGGTCAGCGTCGTTAATACCGGGGAAGTAAGAGAGTGCTTGGGCTCTGGCTTGTGTTAAGTCGCGTCCCACACTTTTCTGTTCAACCAGGAGCACGCCTTTCCAAAAGAGGTCAATAAAGCCACGCCTATCGCCGAGCAGCCTAACGGGTTCCTCAAACGTCGCAACTCGCCGTACCGGTAGGTCAAAGATGGCGAAAAATTCCTGATAGAACAGTTGGGTTTGTCCTCTTTCGTAGCCTGCATCTGCCCATTCCTGAGCGAATGCGGCGGCGCGGGTGCGGATTTCATTCCATGATAGACGCATATTATTGGGTGTTTCTTCTTATAGTAGATTTTAGAATTACTTAGACACTCTCAATGCACAGCCAACCCCCTAAATCCCCCTTATCAGGGGGACTTATGAACCTGCTGCGCAGGTCTTATAGAGAAAAAAAATGGAGGGCAAAGAAAATCTCTGCCCTCCATATCTGGTTGCATTCTAGGTACTTCTTAATACATGCCGCCCATCTCACCACCGGGAGGTCCTGCCGGCATTGGGGG
>JAGWBT010000166.1 GCA_021295755.1 Candidatus Poribacteria bacterium | reverse complement strand
ATTTTAGACCATTGGTTGATTCAATTTCCAGCAATGACTAACTTCGTCAGGTCGGCAAGCGGGTATACTTTTTGTGCGATAGTGTTCAACAGCGCGAGTCGATTGGATTGGATAGCAGCGTCTTCCGCCATGACCATCACATCATCGAAGAACTGATCTATTGCGGGCTGGAGCTCGCCAAGCTGGGTAAGCAGCTCCTCATAGTCACGCTTTTGAACGGATCGGCTTAACTCCGCTTCTGCGGCCTCCACAACTTTTTCTAACTGCTTTTCGGCTTCGTCGTGAAAAAGGTCGGACTGGATTTCTGTTGGTGGTTGGTCCGGCAAAATTCTCAGAACACGGTTCAGTGCTGGATATACCCTGTCAAAGTCCGGTTGTTCACGGAAAGTTTTGAGGACCGCTGCTCGTTCTAGAATATCAATCACATCCACCTCGTCTGTCGCAAGGACTGCATCAATAAGGTCTGGTGCATAGTTAAAGTCTGGCATGTAACTCTGTCCAGCCAGAAGTACTTCCATTCGACCTTTGATAAAATCGAGTACAGCGGTCTTTGTATCTTCGACGAAATCCACCCGATATAGTTCAACCGCCTTCTCAATGACAGAAGTCAGTGCAAGGCGGTGGTTGCGCTCGTGGAGGATGCGTATTGTTCCGATTGCATGTCGTCTGAGTGAATACGGATCTTGGGAACCTGTGGGTCGCTCATTAATACCGAAGTACCCAACAATGGTGTCAATTTTGTCCGCGAGTGCAACGATTATCCCTATGTCGGTGCGCGGGATAGGTGCATCAGCAGCAATAGGCTGATAGTGTTCCTCAATCGCCGACGCAACTGCAGCGGGTTCACCGGAATTTTCGGCGTAATATTTCCCTATAATCCCTTGCAGGGATGGAAATTCAATCACCATCTGCGTCGTCAGGTCCGCTTTACAAAGCGATGCCGCTCGAATGATGTAACCCTTGATGTTCTCATCAACGCCAATCTCCTCTGCGATGAATGTAGCAAGCTCCTTCAATCGGGTGATTTTGTCGTGCAGTGAGCCGAGTTTCACCTGAAAAACAACGTTGTGTAGTCGGTCCACTTTATCTTCAAGCGACGTTTTCTGATCTTCGTTATAGAAGAACGCTGCATCGTTGAGTCGGGCATGTAAGACCCGCTCGTTGCCGTGGCGAACGCCATCAAAGTTGGCGTCTGTCCCGTTGGAGATTGTTATGAACTTTGCGGCTAGCTTTCCATCAGACTGCCACATCGGAAAGTAACGCTGTTGTGTCTTCATAGGGGTGATCAAGACTTCGGTCGGCAAAGAGAGATGAGATTCACTAAAACTACCCATAATCGCTTGGGGATTTTCGACAAGGAAATTGACGGTGTTTAGCAACTCTGGATCGATCGTGGTCGAACACCCTTCGGCTTTAAGAGTCTCCGTAACTTGGCTTTCAATCTCCTTTCGTCGCTCCTCCGGATCAACCAACACATTGACTGCCCGTAAACTCTCTATATAGCCATCAAGCGAAGCAGAGGAGAGTTGAACCGGTTCCGGATTCAACGAGCGATGACCGAACGTCTGCCTGCCCGAACACAAAGTGTCCAGTTGGAAATCAACCACCCCATTCCCCAGCAGAGCAACCAGCCATCGTATAGGACGCGCAAATCGTAGATTATCCCAGCGCATCGTCTTGGGAAAATTCAGCGATTGGATCCATTCAGGAACCTCTGTTTTGAGAAAATCGTGGGCGGATTGCCCCTTTTCGAGTTTATCTGCAGCGACATATTCTCCCCGCTCTGTTTCAACGATTTTTAGATCTTCGACGTTGACCCCTTGCGTCTTTGCGAAACCGATCGCCGCTTTGGTGGGATTCGCATCCCCATCGTAGGCGACGCGTTTCGGGGGACCGACGACCTCAGTGACCTGATCCGGT
Organism: Candidatus Poribacteria bacterium; assembly: GCA_021295755.1. NCBI lineage: Bacteria > Candidatus Poribacteria > Candidatus Poribacteria bacterium. The sequence continues at coordinate 4,171 of JAGWBT010000166.1, read as the reverse complement.
TGTAGGGTTGTGAGTCCCTTGATCCATAAGGTTAGGCGTCGCGGGGTTCCCAGCGTCCGGATATCTTCAAACGGAAGCCGCTCCTCTGTAAGCGATTGGGCGGCAACCTCCCGAAGCTGATCCAAGACCGGTGGGATATAGCCCGCGGGGATCTCTTCTGTTCCAATCTCTAGGAGAAAATCCGCAGATGTTTCGCTTTCTGTTTGTCCTTCAGCCTGTTCCTGAGGCGCTGACCGGGTGTCCCAAACCTTTTCTTCAGTCACCTCTCGCTCTGTCTTGGGTTTCCAACGATCCAACAGCGGATGCCCTATTTCTTCACGTTGCGCGACATAACCCCGTGCTGTCCGTTGCGCGAGGCGGCGGACACGCTCGATGTAGCCTACGCGTTCCGTTACGCTGATGACGCCGCGGGCGTCAAGGACGTTGAAGGTATGCGAACACTTTAGGACATAATCCGTTGCCGGCAGGATTAAATCGGCTTTTAAGCAGGCTAACGCCTCTTTCTCATAGGCGTCAAAGAGGTCAAATAGCGTCTCAACGTCTGCACTCTCGAAATGGTATTTGGAGAATTCCACTTCGCTCTGGTGATATACGTCCCCATAGACAAGCTGATCATTCCATTTGATGTCAAAGAAACTGCCGACATCTTGTAGATAGAGCGCGATGCGTTCAAGCCCATATGTCAATTCAGCGCAGATCGGATCCAACTCAATACTTCCCATCTGTTGGAAGTAGGTGAATTGTGTTACTTCAGCACCGTTCCACCAGACCTCCCAACCGAGTCCAGATCCTCCTAGCGTCGGTGCCTCCCAATCGTCCTCAACGAAACGGAAGTCATTTTGGCGGGAGTCAATTCCGAGATGCCGTAAACTCTCAAGATAGAGCGGCAGCACATCTGTCGGTGCGGGTTTAAGAATCACCTGATATTGGTAGTACGCCCCAAGCCGAAACGGATTTTCGCCGTACCGACCGTCGGCGGGGCGACGTGAGGGTTCGACGTAAGCGACCTGCCACGGCTCTGGTCCGAGGCAGCGTAGGAAGGTGGCGGGATTGAATGTTCCTGCGCCGACCTCCACATCAGTTGGTTGCTGGATGGTGCAGCCGTAATCCGCCCAAAATCTCTCCAAAGCGAGTATTATTTCTTGAAAAGTCATTCTTTATGATTCCTTATAAAATTGTTTGTTTAAGATTAGGCCTTACGCACTTCAGTTCTAAGAACAGATAGGGACGCAGATTTCGTTGATTGTCGCAGATAAAAAGAGAAAAATCGGTATCGCTATTTACACCCCACCCCCGTACAATTCACAGGTTTGGCAGGGCACTGACAGGTAAAAAAAATATTTTCAATGCCCTATACGGGTACTCATAATTGGCGGGTGTGCCAAGAATCCCGATGGCCTCTACACTTCAGCGGTTTTACAGATGTGCCCTATGCTAAAGCGGTTGCCTGTGAACGGTTTGCTGCCCTGCCATATTAGCTCGATTTATGAGCAAGATTCCACTGAAGGTTTGCTGACCTGTCAAACCAGTATTGATTTATGAACAAATTTCCTGATAAATGTCAATACGCACTAGCAAATTGGGTTAAAGTAATGTAAGGTTGGAAGATTGGAGGTAGCTTCCTGCCATTCTTCCCGTTTTTGGTTCACTATATTATAACCTATTTTTTGACCGTGTGCGTAAGTTCTATTGATATTATACATCATCAAGTCAACCCCAACTTTTCAGCGACTTGCTGCACAGAAGCGGTTTTACCACCAATTTTCACAGTGTTAAGGGAGTCCTGAAGCTCTTCGGCGAAGTCACCGCGCAATTCCAGTCCTTCATCGGGGTCGTCCATCATTTCTGACAGCGTTTGTATGACAACTACCCGAATAGGGTCTCTAAACTCATCAATCGTTAAATCTGTCACTTTTGAAGGTGTTATTCTGAGTCATCAGCTTGCTGTCAGTCTGTCGAAGGCAGGCGTAAGGAACGTTTCCCCTTGGGTTATTGGTGTTCGATAATTGCGGCGATTGCCGCGGTAATCTCTTGCCTAAGTGTTGCGCTGAGTCTGCCTCGCCTGCTAATAAAGCGTTTCACATCCACCCCCCGGATTTGCAGTGTGTCAACGGCTGAAATTTTTGTTAGACCGTTCATACCACTAGGCTCGATACGAACATGCCAGATGTTTCTCAAAAATCGGTCTTGCCAACCGGTGATTGGGGAGACCAACTTAATAGGTAGATGTCCCACGCCATCGGAATTGATAACTACAGCAGGACGGATTTTCTGAATCTCTGAGCCAATCGTCGGATCGAAGTTTAAATCCCAAACCTCTCCCCGACGCGGATTAGGTGGATTTGTATTCGACAAGGTCTTCCCCTTCGAGTTCGTGCCATTCAGGATCGTTTTGGTAGTATTCGACCATCCGCTTGGCCTGTTCTCTCAGTAGGCTGCGTCTCGAATCTGTTGGTAGTTCCAAGAAAGCACGACGCTCAATAAGGGATTGAGGTGAAGGAATTTCTAGGGTAGCATTAAGCAATTGGTCAGCTTCCCGCGCTTCTATTACTCCTTCGGAAAGCGCACGAAACACTTGCTGATGAAACCGCTCTGGTTTTTCGGAAGGTATCTCAATCGGTTCTCGTTTTTTCCAACCCAATTTGTTAATGTCCATGCACCATCGCTTATAGTGGGAGGTGGTAATAATTTGCAAATCCCTCAACCGAAACAGAATTGCTTGAATACTCATTCCGTAACGCCGCTTGAGGTACAAGAGTTCCTCTAGTTGAATATGGCTTCGCTTATCACCAACTTCCCGGCGCAAGTGCTCCGCCGGCGCGAGGAAAGCAGCACCGAATCGGAAAGCAGCTTTTTCTGCATTAATACCTTCACCCAATTTTAGGATCAGATGCCCAAGTTCGTGCACCATGTTGAGTCGATGCCGGTCCCCCGGTGCGCCTCGGCGCGTTGCGACTGCTGCCGCCAGCACATTTTTGTCATTATCTCGCACCACAGCAGAGATGCCATCAAAGGTTTCAATGGCATCAACCTCAATAATGTGGATGAAGTGATCTTCAAGCACACCCACAAGGTTTGCAATCGGGTCAATGCCAAGTTCCCACTGCTGGCGAAGCGCGAGGGCGGCACCTTCGGCGTCGTCCAGTTTGTGGACAGGGAAACCTTGAATCGGGAGTTCGAGGCTGCTCCGTTCACCCATTCGCTCCAGTAGCGCGATCCGTTTCTCTAACACTTCAGCGACAAAACCTTGTAACTGTTCTTGTTCTTTTTTACTCAAACGAGTGCGCTTTCGATAAGCAACCCATTCAATATGACAAGCTGGTTCCCCCCACAATTGAGCGGATTTAACCCCCAATGCAGCAGCAATTCGATTGAGTGTCGTCACCTTTGGTTGCATCTTCCCGCGTTCATATTTTGATAGTGCTTGCTTGCTAACCAGTCCATCAATAGCAGCCTCTAGGTCGTCAAGAGACATACCACGAGCAAGCCTAAATCTTTTCAATCGTTCTCCTAGCATGATCGCAGTATCGCTTTGTTCAGTTGCAAGCTCTTCTTTTTCAATGTTCATTGAAGACGATCTTTTGCGTGTCGAGGGCTTCAGGATTTTACCGGAAGCAGCCATCACTCCAATTGTTGTGTCTTTGTAGTACTCTAGGGCCACTCCAGTGGCTTTGGCATCCACTCCAACTACGTAGACGGGACCTCTGTACCCTCGAAGCTGCCGAGCAGCATCTGTAATAGTGTCGGCTGTTTTCACCTCAATGATTTGATGAGGCGTTTTGATATCTGGACCTGGTCCCTGATTATAAGAAACGCCTTTCTGAGCCGCGATAAATTTGGCAGTTTCGTCATGTTTGGTTGACATTGTTTTGTCCTCATATGGATTCAATGAAGAATTGGGTTTACAAACAGCCCTTAAACCTGCCTAATTATGAATCAAACGAATTAATTTTTCAAGGGAAAAAATCTAAGGAGAGGAGGGATTTCTTGCACAGTCAAAGTGGGAAAAGGAGGAAGATGCTAGAGAGGCATTAGGCGACTATTGAATTGATATAATGGACCCCAATATTCGGGCCATGAGTTAAGTAAGCAATTTGGTCTAACTCCCCCGTATAAATGGAGGATTGCACATGTCAACCAAACGGATTCGTCATACAGCGCAATTCAAGTT